>JADGPD010000086.1 GCA_017882615.1 Thermoleophilia bacterium | reverse complement strand
AAAAAAAGCAGATCGTCGCTAACGCCGGAGCAGCTAGGCAATATCCTCCCAAGGGTTCGGGGTGTAACCAGCAAGATTTCTAACATCATCGTGCTTCCGTAGGAGATCAGAAATGGCCAAATTCGTATGCATCTGCGGTTATCAGATCTCGACAAGCGGCGAGATCCCCAACCAGAATGAATGGCATTTCCTCTCAGATGTCGAGTTTGGTCACTACTCGGGAACGGTCGCAGTCGAAGAGCTCTACCTTAAGACGGAGATCTTCTATCGTTGCCCAGTGAGCGACCACCTCTGGGTTTTCTGGGACGGAATCGATGCGGACGCGAAACCGCGTCTCTACAGTCCAACCGAGCTACCGCCGGGATGGTGACGGAAGAGGCTTTAGGTCGGGCTTAGATACTCGACCCCCAGAAACAGCTTCACCTACCACGCAGACTCGCTCGGCTCGGTCGTCGAGCGACGACAGGGGAGGCAGCTCCAAATCGTGATGCGCCGCGCCGGCAGCGGATTCCCGCGATCACCTCAGCTAACAGGCTGTTCCGAGACCGCATCGACCGCGTCCGCGGCGGCTGCTGTCTTGGCCTTCTTACCTGGAAGCCGCTGCGCATTCCGCGCCACCTTCGCCAGTCGCTTGCTGACGCCCTTCGCGTCGCCCGCGGCGACCAGCGCCGAGAGCGCGGCCAGCTCGTCGTCGAGCCACTTGGGATCGATCGTGGGGCAGGTCAGCTTGCGGATCTTCGGGTGCTCGGTGGGCGAGACCGTCTCGTGCCCGCCCCAGAGCTCCTCGTGCAGCTTCTCGCCCGGCCGGATGCCCGAGATGGCGATCTCGATGTCGCGCCCGGGCTCCTTGCCCGAGAGGCGGATCATGTTCTGGGCCAGGTCGAGGATCCTGATCGGCCGGCCCATGTCGAGCACGAACACCTGGCCGCTCGCGCCCATGCCGCCGGCTTGGACGACGAGCGAGACGGCCTCGGGGATGGTCATGAAGTAGCGCGTCATCTCGGGATCGGTGACGGTCACCGGGCCGCCCTTCTCGATCTGGCGCTTGAAGATCGGGATCACGCTGCCCGAGGAGCCGAGCACGTTGCCGAAGCGCACGGCCATGAACTTCGTTCCGTTCTCCTTCTGCGCTCCGAGCGCCTCGATCACCCATTCGCAGAGCGCCTTGGACTGCCCCATCACCGTCTGCGGCTCGACCGCCTTGTCGGTGGAGATGAGCACGAAGCGCTCGACGTGCGTATCGCGGGCGACCTGGGCCAGCGAGCGGGTGGCGAGCGGGTTGTTGCGCACCGACTCGAGCGGGTTCAGCTCCATCAGCGGTACGTGCTTGAAGGCCGCCGCGTGGAACACAACCTGCGGCTTGTACTGCTCGAACAGCGGGCGCATCTTCTCGGCGTCGCCGGCGTCGGCGAGCACCGCCACGCAATCCTCGAAGCCGCGATCCTGCCTCAGCTCGCGATCGATCTCGAATAGAGGATTCTCGCCTCGCTCGACCAGCAAAAGCTTCTCGGGGCCGACGCGGGCGATCTGGCGGCAAAGCTCCGAGCCGATCGAGCCGCCGGCGCCCGTGACTACGACGGTCTGCCCGGCGATGTAGCCGGCGACCTGCTCGAAGTTCACCTCCACCTGCTCGCGCCCCAGCACGTCCTCGACCTGGACGGGCCTGATCTGCGTTGTCAGCTCGCCCGAGAAGAGCTCGTAGAGGCCCGGCAGCGTCTTCACCGGCACCTTCGCCTCGCGGCACATCTCCACGATCCGCTGCCGCGCCGGGCCCGAGGCCGAGGGCATGGCGATCAGCACCTCGTCGGGCCGGTTGTCGCGCAGCAGGCGCGGCAGGTCGGCGATCGTGCCCAGCACCTTGACCCCGTGCATGCGCAGGTGCTGCTTGCGCGGATCGTCGTCGACCAGGCCGATAGGCGTGTAGCCGAGGTTGCGGTACTTGTACAGCTCCCTCAGCGTGACGCTGGCCGCGTCGCCGGCGCCGGCGATGATGATCTCCTTGCCGCGCGCCAGTCGATCGCCGGCCTTGGGGCGCTCGATCACCGTCCGGGCCACGGCACGCGAACCGGTGACGAGTGCCAGCAACAGGAGCCAATCGATGACTGCGGCCGAGCGTGGGAAGTAGACAACACGGGGCGTGATGCGTGAGAAGTAGACGACCAGATCGGCGACGATGCAGGCGATCGTCACTCCCCTGGCCACCGACCAGATATCGCGCGTCGAGACGTAGCGCCACCAGCGCGTGTAGAAGCCGAGGAGGATGAAGATCGCCAGCTTGAGGACGACGACGATCACGAACACTCGCGGCTGAATGAAACGGTCGTAGGGGTGGTTGACCGGCCAGCCGAGGCGCAGCAGGAAGGCCGCGAACCAGGCAAAGGTTATGAAGACTCCGTCGACGCCGACCTGCCAGAGGCGGTGCCGGCTGAGCAGGTTCACGCGACCGGCGTGGCGACCGCGTCCTGCAACGTCGCTACCACGCGCTCCTGTTGCTCCGGGGCGATTCCTGCCCAGAGTGGTACGCAGAGGTTTTCGCGGGCGGCCAGCTCGGTCTCGGGCAGGTCGCCTTCCTTGTAGCCCAGATGAGCCATCGAAGGCTGCAGGTGAAGAGGTATCACGTAGTGGCAAGCATGCCCGATACCGGCCGCGGCCAGCCCATCGCGGAACTTGTCGCGCTCGGGGCTGCGCGTGCAGAAGAGGTGGTAGACGTGACCGGGCTCGTCTTTGGGCAGCTCGACCAGCTCGCCGAGGCCGAGCTCGGCATAGCGCGCGGCGCCCTCACGGCGCAGCTCGTTCCAGCGCGCGATGTGACCCAGGAAGACGCGCAGGAAGGCCGCCTGCATCTCGTCGAGGCGCGAGTTGTAGCCCACGTACTCGAACGTCTTCTTGTCGCGCGAGCCGTGGAAGCGGAGCATGCGCACCCGCGCGGCCAGTTCCTCGTCGTTGGTGGCGACCAGGCCGCCGTCGCCCAGACAGAAGAGGTTCTTGGTGGGGAAGAAACTGAATGTCGCGGCGATGCCCTTCTTGGCGACGTCGCCGCCACCGAAAGCCTGGGCCGCATCCTCGATCACGGGCAACCCGTGCACTTTCAGCTCGTCGATCTTGGCCGGGCGCCCGAACAGGTGTACCGGGATGATCGCCTTGGTGCGCGGCGTGATCTTGCGCGCTACGTCGGCGGGGTCGATGTTCATCGTCTCGCGCTCGATGTCGGCGAAGACGGGCGTCGCGCCGAGCAGAGCGATCGGCTCGGCGGTGGCGTAGAAGGTGAAGGCGGGGCAGATGACCTCGTCGCCCGGCCCGACTCCGAGTGCGCTCAGTACCAGCGTGATCGCGTCGGTGCCGTTTCCGCAACCGATCGACTGCGCCACGCCGAGATGAGCCGCCGCCTCGCTCTCGAACGCCTTGACGTTCGGGCCGAGGATGAACTGTCCCGACTCGAGCACCTCTTCGAAGCCCGCTCTCAGCTCGTCGACAAGCGGCGCGAACTGGGCTTTGACGTCGATCAGCGGGATCTTAGGCATCTCGGCCCGCCAGTTTACCCGCGCGCCACCGGCGAAGAATGATCAAGGCGACTCCGGCGACGAAAACGGCTACCACGGCGTAGTCCACGTAGTGCAGGCTGTGCTGGACTTCCTCCCAGCGAGTGCCCAGCGCGAACCCGACCGACTGGAGCACGAGGCACCAGATGGTCGAGCCGATCAGCGTCAGGATCGTGTAGGAAACGAGCCGCGCCCGGAACACGCCGGCCGGGATGGAGATGAAGGAGCGCGCGACCGGCGTGATGCGTCCGAGCAGCACGGCCCAGTTGCCGAAGCGCTCGAACCAGCGCTCGGCTCGCCCCAGCTGTTCGTGCGAGAGGTGGAACCAGCGCCCGTGGCGCTCGAGGAAGGGCCGGCCGCCGTAGATGCCTACCCACCAGCCCGCCAGCGATCCGACCGTGTAGCCGATGGTGCCCGCGAGCACCATCGTCAGATAGGCGAGCGGACGCGAGTCGATCGGGTGTCCGAAGAGGACGACCGACTGCGAGAAGGCGCCGGCCGCGAGCGCGCCGGCGTAGAGCATCACGATCTCCGACGCGGCAGGGAAGACCGCATCGAGCACCATCAGCCCGAACACGGCCAGCACGCCGTTCGAGCCGATGAAGGAGGTCACGTGATCGGTGACCGAACCGGTGATCGAAGCGATCAGCACCGCGCGCTACTCGTTGGCCGGCTCGATCGCCTCGATCAGGCAACCCAGCTCGGCCTCGGTGTCGAAGTAGGCAAACGCGCCCGATCCGTCGGCGCCGAAACCGTAGCCGTGCTGCACGCACTTGATTCCCTCGGCGGCCAGCTGCGCGATTGTCTCGTCAACCGAGGCGACCATCACGCCCATGTGGTGCATGCCTTCGCCGCGGCGCTCGAGCCAGTCGGCCAAAATCGACGGGCCTTCGAGCGGCTGCAGCAGCTCGAGCTGGGGATCGGAGCCGGTCAGCGCCAGGCGCATCGAGAAGTCGGCCGGCTCGCCCATGTAATGAAGCCCGTGCATGTTCTGGGGCCCGTTCTCGACGATCACCCAGTCCTCGATTCCCCACAGCTTCGTGTAGCGGGCAGCCGCCTCGCGCACGTCGCGCACGACGATGCCGATCTGGAAGGGCCGAGTACCGAGAAGCTGCTCGATCACGGCTCTGAGCCTAGCGGGTGTTCGAGGAGCGGTGCGCGGGAAGCGCCGAACTAGTCCCAGATCTTCACCGGTTTGTAGTACGTATCCCGCTGCACCGGCACCTTGCCGAAGGCGCGGATCAGCTGCGCGAGCTCCTCGGTGGTGGTGGTGTAGTGAGTGCCGGCGGAGGCGACGACGTTCTCCTCGATCATCGTCGAGCCGATGTCGTCGGCGCCAAAGGCGAGCGCGAGCTGCCCGATCTCGAGGCCCTGGGTGAGCCAGCTGGCCTGGATGTGCGGCACGTTGTCGAGGTAGAGGCGGCTGACGGCCTGGGTGAGCAGGTAGTCGAACGGAGTGGGCCGCGTCTCCTCGGGCACCTCGTTCTGCAGGCGGTTCCCGTCGCGCTGAAACGTCCAGGAGATGAAGGCGCGGAAGCCGGCGGTC
>JADGPD010000051.1 GCA_017882615.1 Thermoleophilia bacterium | reverse complement strand
CGGTGCCGTTCACCGCCAGCGAGCCGATGTCGCCGCCGGGAAAGAAGAGCGGTTGCACCACGTGCGCATCGGTGGTGAAGGCGAGCTTCGTCCCACCCACCTCCAGCAGCGCCGAATCGCCGAGCGGATCGAGCAGCGGGTTAGCCAGCTCCTCCAGAAAGACCGCCTCGACCAGGTTGCGCGAGGCCTTGCCGCCGGCGCCGTGCACGAGCGTGATCCGCTCGTCGCGGAAGCGCGACTTGCGCCCGGGCTGCCGCTCGTTACTCATCGGGGCGCTCGCGTCACAGCAGGCTGCCCGTGATGAGTAGGGCGGCGACCGCCGTCTTGACGAACGGGCACAGCTTCATCGGGATGATCGACGTACGCGCGCCGGTCATCAGGCTCAACCCGGCGAGGGTGAGCAGGAATCCGGCGAGCATCCGGGCAACCAGAACCGTTCCGCGGGCATCGGCGCCGAGCACGAGCACCGTCACGATCGCCAGCACCCCTACGAAGCAGAGCGTCAACCCCTCGACCAGCCATTCCATCACGATGATGCGCCGGTTGTCGATCGAGACCGGCTCGAAGCCGGCGACGACAGCCTTCGTCGGTGCGATATGTCCGAGCCCCCAGAGAAAGATCGCGCCGCCGCCAATCAAGATCAAGATCTCGCCCAGCTCCATCGACTCGCTCCTTTTGAGTTACCAGCTCAGGTCTGGATCTTCACACGCTTCGGACGGTTCCGCCCGTAGTGGTAATACGCGGCGCAGGCGCCCTCCGAGGAGACCATGCAGGTTCCGATCGGGCGCTCGGGCGTGCAGGCAGTGCCGAAGACCTTGCACTCCCAGGGCTTGACCAATCCGCGCAGCACCTGTCCGCACTGGCAGGCCTTGTGATCGGGGACGCTGATTCCGGGCACCTCGTAGCGCTGTTCGGCGTCCCAATCTGCGAACTCCTCGCGCAGGCGCAGGCCGCTTTTCGGGATCGAGCCCAGCCCGCGCCATTCGAAGTTGTCGCGCAGCTCCATCGTCTGCTCGATCGCTTCCAGCGCGAGCGGATTTCCGTCTCTGCGCACCACGCGGGTGTATTGGTTCTCGACCTCGGCGCGGCCCGCCGCGAGCTGGCGAACCAGCATCAACACCGATTGCAGGATGTCGAGCGGCTCGAAGCCCGCGACGACGACCGGGCGGTTGTACTCCGAGGCGATGAAGTCGTAGGGGCGAGATCCGATCACGGCCGAGACGTGGCCGGGCGCGATCAGTCCGTCCAGGCGCAGCTCGGGCGCGTCGAGGATGGCCCTGAGCGGCGGCGCGATCGTGACGTGGTTGCAGAAGACGGCGAAATTGCCGATGCCCTGGGCGCGCGCCTGTAGCAGCGTGATCGCGGTTGAGGGCGTTGTCGTCTCGAAGCCGATGGCGAAGAAGACGACCTCGCGCTCGGGGTTGGCGCGCGCCAGCTCGAGCGCGTCCAGCGGCGAATAGACCATGCGCACGTCGGCTCCGCGCGAGCGGGCATCGAGCAGCGAGCCCTTGCTCCCGGGCACGCGCATCATGTCGCCGAAGGTGGTGAAGACGACGTTCGGCTCCAGCGCCAGCGAGACGGCGTCGTCCACACGCCCGACCGGAATCACGCAGACGGGGCAGCCGGGCCCGTGCACCAGCTCGAGCCCGGGCGGCAGCAGCTCGTCGATGCCGTGCTTGTAGATCGCGTGCGTGTGCCCGCCGCAGACCTCCATCAGCGCCAACTCGCGGCCTGGCGGCATCGCGTCGGCCAGCTCGCTCGTCAGCGCCCGCGCGATCTCGCCCGAGCGAAACTCGTCGATGTACCTCATGAGGCGCCCGCTTCGCTCGCGGTCTCTCTGATCTGGGCCAGCTCGCGCTCGTAGGCCTCGCCCATGTCGGCGAGGAGCTGCAGCGTCTCGGCCGCCTGCTCTTCGTCGATCCGATCGAGCGCGAAACCGACGTGGACGAGCACCCACTCGCCCACCTGCGCCTGGCCTTCGAGCAGGGCGCAGGAGACGATCCGGCGCACGCCGCCGATCTCGGCCTTCGCCGTCTTGGCTTCAGGGTCGACGATCTCGACGATCTGGGCTGGGATTCCGAGGCACATCAGCGGGAAGCGTACGCGGCGATAGCCGCCTGGCCGAAGGAGATGCAGGCGTCGTTGGGCGGAAGCAGGCGGTGGACGAGGACGCGGAAGCCGTTTTCTTCGAGTCGCCGCCTGGTACTTGCAAGCAGGCGCAGGTTCTGGAAGCAGCCGCCCGAAAGAACGACCGTGCGCGGCTCGGCGGCTCGCTCGCAGGCTTGCGCGAAGGCCATGGCGACTCCCTCGTGGAAGGCCGCCGCGATCTCGCTGCGGTCGCGTCCGGCGGCGAGATCGTCGTGCGCCGCGGCGATCAGGTCGGCGCCCAGGATGCGGCGGCCCTCCGGGCCGGCGTCCTCTTCCCGGCAGGTGTATGGCTTGGCCTCGACGTGCCCGGCCAGCTGCTCCAGCTCGATCGCCGCCTGCCCCTCGTAGCTGATCCGCTTCCGCACGCCGACGAGCGCCGCGGCGGCGTCGAACAGCCTGCCCGCGCCCGCCGAGAGGGGCGCATTCACCTTCAGGCTCTCGCGCACGCGCGACCACTCCGCGAAGGGAACCGGCCGCCCGGCCCGTTCGAGATACGCCGCCGCGATCCGCCAAGGCTCGCGCACGGCCGCCTCACCGCCGGGCAGCGGCACGGGATCGAGGTGGCTCACCCGCTCGAAGCCGGCCAGATCGAAGCGGAGCAGCTCGCCGCCCCAGATCGTCCCATCCGGGCCGTAGCCGGTGCCATCGAGCACCAGCGCCAGCGCCGGGCCGTTCTCCCCGTTCTCGGCCAGGCAAGCGGCGGCATGGGCATGGTGATGCTGAACCTCGATCAGCTCCTGCTCGCGTCCGCGCGCCCACTTGCTGCTCAAGTAGTCGGGATGCAAATCGCAGGCCAGAAGCTCGGGCTCCACTGCGAGCATCTGCAGGTAGAGCTCGAGGTCGGTGCTGAAAGCGTGGTAGGCGAGCTCCGTGTCGAGGTCGCCGAGATGCGGCGAGAGAAAGGCCTGATCGCCCCGAACGACGCAGAAGGTGCTCTTGAGCTCGGCGCCGGTGGCGACGAGCGGTTTTCGCGCGGCGACGGGGAGAGGAAGCGCGGCAGGCGCGTAGCCGCGCGAACGCCGGATCGGAAAGGCCGCCCGCACGACCGAGTCCTCGCAGCGGCGCTCGATCGGGCGGTCGTGCGAGAGGAAGGCATCGGCGACGGCGCCGAGGCGGTGCTCGGCTTCTTCGTCCTCGAAGGCGATCGGCTCGTCGGAGAGGTTCCCGCTGGTCATCACCAGGGCGCCTTCGAAGTCGGCGCAGAGCAGATGATGAAGCGGCGTGTAGGGAAGCATCACTCCCAGCCACTCGTTGCCCGGCGCGACCGAGGCGGCTACCCGAGCATCGGCGCGGCGCCGCGCCAGCACGATCGGGCGCTCGGCCGAATAGAGCAGCGCTTCTTCCTCCGACTCCAGCTCGACGAGCCTGTCGGGCTGGAGCGTCATCACCGCGAGCGGCTTCTCCTCGCGCCCTTTGCGCTCGCGCAGGCGCGCAACGGCCTGTTCGCTGGCCGCGTCACAGGCGAGGTGGTAGCCGCCGAGCCCCTTGATCGCGACGATCTTTCCGTCGCGCAGGAGCGAGACGACGTCCTCCAGTGGGCGCGAGAGCCTGGGCCCGCAGTCCGGACAGCAGGTTGGTTCGGCGTGGAAGCGGCGGTTGCCGGGATCCTCGTACTCGCGCCGGCATTCATCGCATAGCTCGAACGACGCCATGCTCGTGTTGGCGCGGTCGTAGGGGACGGCGCGGATGATCGTGAAGCGCGGTCCGCAGTTGGTGCAGTTGACGAAGGGGTAGCGGTAGCGGCGGTCAGAGGGATCGAGCAGCTCGCGCAGGCAGTCGTCGCAGGTGGCGATGTCGGCCGGGATGAGCGCCGTTCTCTCGCCGCCTTGGGCGCTTTGCCGGATCGCGAACTCGCGCTCGCCGCGCGGCTCGATCTCGCTCGTCGCGAGCGCGGCGATGCGGGCCAGCGGCGGCGCCTGCTCGATCAACGCAGCGGCGAACGCGTCGAGCTTCTCGCCTGCTCCCTCCGCCTCGATCACGACCCCGCGAGCGTCGTTGCAGACGAAGCCGCCCAGCTCCCGGGCACGCGCCAATCCGTATACGAAGGGGCGAAAACCAACTCCCTGGACGACGCCCGTAACCTCGAGGCGCCTTCGCTGCGCCACGCTCCTACCGCTCTCAGATAAAGTCCCCACCGCTTCAGCGTAGATGTACGCTGCAGGCGCGGGCATCAGTGCCTCCGCGCGGAGCATGCGGGCTTTCCGCAAGCGCATCGTGCAGGGGTACCGATGCGAGAGCGAAGGCGGCTCGCGAAAGTTCGCGTGCCGCTCTAGAGAAAGGGATTTGCGCTGACGAGCGAACGAAAGGAGCAAGCCATGCGGGCCGTCCTCGCGCCCGAGGCGCTCGAAGCGATCGTCGACGTGCTTCGCCGTCGCGACTGGCGCGTGATCGCGCCTACCGTCCGCGACAAGGCAATCGTCTACGGAGAGATCGCTTCGGCCACCGAGCTGCCAGTCGGATGGAAAGACGTTCAGGGCCCGGGCTCGTACAAGCTCGAGCGTCGCGATGACGAGGCCCGCTTCGGCTACGCGGTCGGACCGCAGTCGTGGAAGCGTGAGCTGCTCGCTCCAAGCGTGCGTCTGCTTCAGATCAAACGCACGAACGGAGGTCTCGAGCCCGTCAAAGACGCCGCCGAGACCAAGCGGACCGCCTTCTTCGGCGTTCGCCCTTGTGAGGTCGCCGCAATCAAGATTCAAGATCGAGTTCTGATCGGCGGCAAGTACGCCGACGAGGACTACTTGCAGCGCCGCGAGAACTCGTTCGTCATCGCCGTCAACTGCGGCGAGCCGGCGACGAACTGCTTCTGCGCCTCGATGGGCACGGGCCCCAAGGCCGAGGACGGATACGACCTCGTGCTGACCGAAGTTCTCGACGGCACACACCGCTTTGTCGCCGAGGCCGGCACCGACGAGGGCGCCGAGCTACTGGCCGAGCTTCCCCAGCAGCCTGCCGCGAACGCGGATCTGGCCGCTGCGGAGAAGGTCACCGACGCGGCCCGAGAGAAGATGGGAATCACGCTCGATCGCTCGGACGTGCGCGAGCTCCTGCAGGCCAACTTCGAGCACCCGCGTTACGACGACGTCGCGTCGCGCTGCCTGGCCTGCACCAACTGCACGCTCGCCTGCCCGACCTGTTTCTGCACCACGATCGACGACGCGAACGACCTTTCCGGCGAGGCCGACGACCGGCTCCGCAAATGGGACTCGTGCTTCACCCTTCAGTACTCGGAGATGCACGGTGGCGGCACGCGCAAGGAGACGAAGTCGCGCTACCGCCAGTGGCTGACCCACAAGCTGTCCACCTGGCAGGACCAGTTCGACACGCTCGGCTGCGTCGGCTGTGGACGCTGCATCACCTGGTGCCCGGTCGGAATCGATATCCGCGAGGAAGTTGCCGCAATCAGAGCAACACAGGAGGCCAAGTCGTGAAGACGCTGGATGCCGTAATCGCAGAGAGCCCGGTCTTTGCCGGACTCACCCAGGAGCAGCTCGAGTTCATCGCGGGCTGCGCGCAGAACGTCCACTTCGATGAAGGCCAAAAAATCGCCAAGCGCGGCGATGCGGCCGACATCTTCTATCTCCTTCGTATGGGAGAGGTTGCACTCGACGTCGACGTGCCGAACAAGAACTCGGTCCGGATCGACACGGTCGAGTCCGGTCAGGTTCTCGGCTGGTCGTGGCTGATTCCGCCCTACCAGTGGAACTACGACGTCACCGCCACCGAACTGGTTCGCGCCGTCTCCTTCGACGGCGCCTGTATCCGTGGCAAGTGCGAGTCGGATCCGGCGCTCGGTTATGCGCTACTCACGCGTTTCTCCCAGGTAATCGTCGGGCGCCTGCAGGCGACCCGCCTACGACTGATCGATATCTATGGCGCAGACACTCACTGAGACCGCCGGCTCACTAGAGGCCATGACGCCCGTCCCGTACGCGGTGACGGCAAAGCGTCAAGACACGTACGACACCTGGACGCTCGAGCTGGAGCCCGTTGACGGCGCTCCGATCGTCCCGGGCCCCGGTCAGTTCAACATGCTCTACGCCTTCGGAGTCGGTGAGGTGCCGATCTCGAACGCGGGCAACTTCGAGACCGACGAGCGGCTCGTGCACACGATCCGCGCGGTCGGCTCCGTCACCAAGGCGCTCTGCGCCGCCGAGATCGGCACGGTCATCGGCGTTCGCGGACCGTTCGGCAACACCTGGCCGATCGTCGAGGCCAAGGGCAAGGACGTGGTCATCGTCGCCGGCGGCATCGGCCTTCCGCCGCTTCGCCCGGCCATCTACCACGTGCTCAAGAACCGCAAGGACTACGGTCGCTTCGCGCTCCTCTACGGAGCCCGCACGCCGGCCGACCTGCTCTTCCTGGACGAAGTGAAGAGCTGGCAATGCAACTACGACGTCGACCTCGACATGACAGTCGATGCCGGCGACACCGATTGGAAGGGCAAGGTCGGCCTGGTCACCAAGCTGATTCCGCCCGCCGAGTTCGATGTCGACGACGCCAGGGCTTTCGTGGTCGGGCCGGAGATCATGATGAAGTTCGTCGCGCAGGAGCTGATGAATCGCGACCTGCCGGCCGAGTCGATCAACGTCTCGCTCGAGCGCACCATGCGCTGCGGGGTCGGCCTTTGCGGCCACTGTCAGATCGGCCCGACGCTCATCTGCCGCGACGGCGCCTGCTACACGTGGGACAAGGTCGAGAAACTGCTAGCCGTGAAGGAGCTTTGATGGGACCGACGATCGCAGTTTGGAAGTTCTCGTCCTGCGACGGCTGCCAGCTCACGCTGCTCGACTGTGAAGACGAGCTGCTCGGCATTCTCGGCCGCGTCCAGATCGCCTACTTCCCCGAAGCAACGCGGGCCGAGATCGAGGGCCCCTGGGACCTCTCGCTGGTCGAAGGCTCCGTCACCACGCCCGAGGAGGCCGAGCGGATCAAGGAGATTCGCGAGAAATCCGGTCTGGTCGTGGCGATCGGCGCCTGCGCAACCGCTGGCGGTATCCAGGCCCTGCGCAACTGGGCCGACGTCAAGGAGTACGCCTCGACGGTTTACGCGCATCCGGAGTATCTGGAGACGCTCGCGACCTCGACGCCGCACTCCGACCACATCGCCGTCGATCTGGAATTACAGGGTTGCCCGATTTCCAAGGTGCAACTCGTCGACGCACTGCTCGCCGTGCTCGCGGGACGGCGCCCGAACGTGCCGACCGACGCGGTCTGCACCGAGTGCAAGCGGCGCCAAACGCCGTGCGTACAGGTGCTCGGCACGCCCTGTCTGGGCCCGGTGACGCAGGCCGGTTGCGGCGCGATCTGCCCGGCGTTTGCGCGCGGCTGCTACGGCTGTTTCGGCCCCAAGGAGACCCCGAACACCGTCTCGCTGGCCAAGCGCTGGAGCGAGATGGGCGCCAGCGAAGACACCCTGCTGCGCGCCTTCCGTACCTTCAACGGCTATAAGCCCGCGTTCCGCGAGGAGAGTGCCCGTCATGACGGATGAGACCCGCACCATCAAGACCGATTACCTCGCCCGAGTCGAGGGCGAGGGTGGGATGCTCATCCGCCTCAAAGGAAATGAGATCGAAGAGGTCAAGCTCAACATCTTCGAGCCGCCGCGCTTCTTCGAGGCTTTCCTGCGCGGCCGCTACTTCACCGAGGCGCCGGACATCACCGCTCGCATCTGCGGTATCTGTCCGGTCGCCTACCAGACCGCGGCGATCAACTCGATGGAGTCGATCTGCGGCGTCACGGTCGAGCCTCAGATCAAGGCGCTCCGGCGCCTGCTCTACTGCGGCGAGTGGATCGAGAGCCATGCGCTCCACATCTACATGTTGCACGCCCCCGACTTCCTCGGCTATCCGAGCGCGATCGAGATCGCCAAGGACGCGCCCGAGGTGGTTGAGACGGCGCTGCGCCTGAAGAAGATCGGCAACCACATCATGACCGTCGTCGGCGGTCGCGAGATCCACCCGATCAACGTCAAGGTGGGCGGCTTCTACAAGGCGCCCTCGAAGGCCGAGCTGGAGGCGATGGTGCCCGATCTGGAGTGGGCGCTAGAGACCTCGCTCGAAACGGTCAAGTGGGCCAACACGCTCGACTTCCCCGACTTCGAGATGGACTACGAATTCGCCGCGCTCGACGCCGCCGGCGTCTATCCGATCGAGGGCGGCGAGCGCTTCGTCTCCAACCGCGGGCTCGACATCCCGATCGACGAGTTCTACGAGCACGTCGTCGAGGAGCACGTCAAGCACGCGAACGCCCTGCAGGGCCACCTTAAGGAGCGCGGCTCCTTCCTGGTCGGCCCGCTGGCCCGTTACGCGCTCTGGTACGACCTGCTCTCGGACGAGGCGCGAGGCGCCGCGGAAGGGGTCGGGCTGCCCAAGGTGGTCAAGAACCCGTTCAAGAGCATCCTCGTGCGTTCGGTCGAGCTGGTCGAGGCCTGCGTCGAGGCGCTGCGCCTGATCCGCGAGTACGAGCAGCCCGCGGAGTCGTCGATCGAGGTCAAGCCCAAGGCCGGAGCCGCCTGCGGCGCCAGCGAGGCTCCGCGCGGCACGCTCTGCCACCGCTACGAGATCGATGACGAGGGAATCATCCTCGACGCCACGATCACCCCGCCGACGGCGCAGAACCAGCCGCAGATCGAGGCCGACCTGCGCGGCTTCGTCGGCCAGTTCATGGATCTCTCGAACGAGGAGCTGACGCTCCGCTGCGAGCAGGCGATCCGGAACTACGACCCCTGCATCTCCTGCGCGACGCACTTCCTCACACTCGAGATCGAGCGGGGATGAATCGAATACTCGTCGTCGGCACCGGCAACAGCTGGCGCGGCGACGACGCGGTAGGACTGGAAGTCGCAAGTGCTTTGCGCGGGCGACTTCCAGAAACCGTGCGCGTGCTCGCCACCGAGGCCGAGCAGTCGAGCCTGATGGACGAATGGGAAGGCTGCGACACGGTGATCGTCGTCGACGCGGTGCACTCCGGCGCCGCACCCGGCTCCATCCACCGCGTCGATCTCAACGCCGAGGTCGTACCGCACGCCGTGCTGCAGGGCTCGACGCATCACTTCTCGCTCGGCGACACGATCGAGCTGGCCCGCGCGCTCAAGCGGCTGCCCGCGAAGGCGCTCTTCCTCGGCATCGAGGGCGAGAGCTTCAGCCCCGGTGAGCCGCTGTCGCCCGCCGTCGCCGCGGCCGTGCCCGCTATCGTCGAAGAGATCGCCAAGGAAGTCGAAGCGCTTCTTCAGGAGAGCTGATGCACGAGCAGGCAACCATCCGCGACCTCGTCGCCACCGTCCTCCACGTCGCCGAGGAGAACGACGCCAAGCGCGTCGTCCGGATCAAGGTCAAGCTGGGCGCGCTCTCGCACTTCACCCCCGAGCACTTCGAGGAGCACTGGGTAGACGCCGCCGCCGGAACGATCGCCGAGGGCTGCAAGATCGAGGCCGAGCTGTCCGAGGATCTGACCGATGCGAACGCTCAGGGCGTCGTGCTCGAGGACATCGAGATCGCGCTCGACTGACGCTATCGTCGCGAACGGCGTCACAGTTCTGACGCAAAGGCCGCTTGACGCAATGCGATTCTTCTGACCGACGTCTGACACCGCGAGTAAATGCGTGGCGCTTTCAGCACGGTTTTGGCTCGATTGCCTTTGACGCGAAGGACGCACGACCTTCGACGTGTCGATTGCGGAGCGCGGTCCGAGAAGCCGGATCGAGCGAGGAGGAGTGGTCGTTCATGAGCTAGGGCATCAAGCAGTTCAACTATCCGGTCGAGGGCGTGGCCCGAGCGAAGGCGCTTTACAGCGCTCTTCTGGGCGTCGAACCGTATGCAGACGAGTAGTTCTACGTCGGCTTCAGAGTCGGCGAGCAGGAGATCGGGCTCGATCCCAACGGCCGCAAGCTGGGCACGAGGCAGCCCGTACCGACCGTTCCGGGTGGGGCCGACCGGCTTCTCTGAGATGCTTGGTAGCGCGCAGTAGCAGCCAGAAGCGGCACGAGCCGCGGAGCGAGCAACATTGGTCACGCAGATCGAGTTGGGCGACATAACCGCGGTCCTGACTCGCAAGAACATAAAGAACATCTACCTGAGGGTCGATCCGCCGGCGGGCGCGGTGCGCATCTCGGCGCCGCGGCGGATGAGCCTCGACCAGATCCGCGCCTTCGCTGCCTCCAAGCTCGCCTGGATCGAAAAGCAGCGGGCCAGACTCCGCGAGCTCGAGCGAGCGACACCCCGCAACTACGTCGACGGCGAGATCCATTACGTCTGGGGCCGGCCCCATCCGCTGCGGGTCGTGTATGCGAACAGGGCGCCCTACGTCGAGTTGACCGACGCCGGGATGCTCCTGGTCGCCCGCCCGGGAGCCTGTACGGCCAAGAGGCAGGCGGTCGTCGAGACCTGGTACCGCGAGCAGCTGCAGCGGGCCGCACCGCCGCTGGTGACCCGGTGGGAGCCGCTGCTGGGCGTGGGAGTGCAGCGGCTATTCGTACAGCGGATGAAGACCCGTTGGGGAAGCTGCAATCCCGTCGCCCGCACGATCCGCCTCAACAGCGAGCTTACGAGAAGATCGCCCGAGTACCTCGAGTACGTGCTCGTCCACGAGTTGGTCCACCTCCTCGAGGCCTCGCACGGTGCGCGCTTCCGGGCGTTGATGGATCGGTTCTTGCCGGATTGGCAGGAGCGGCGGGAGGGATTGAAGCGGTTTCCACAACCCGGGCCGCCAAGCCGATCGCCTTCCGGCCCGAACTAAGGGGCGCCGCCTCTCGGCGGCGCCCCAGGTACTACCTTTGCGTCTCTACGCCGATTACTCGTGCGTCATCGCCTGGGCCTCGCGGAGCGAGAGCCCTGCGGCAGCGTATGCGGCCTCATTGAGCGCCGCCTGCGCCGCGGCCAACCGGGCCAGCGGCACGCGGAAGGGCGAGCAGGAGACGTAGTTCAGGCCGATGTTGTGGCAGAAGGTCACGGAGACGGGATCGCCGCCGTGCTCGCCGCAGATGCCGGCCTTGAGGTTCTCCTTGACGCTGCGGCCGCGCTTCAGGCCCATCTTCATCAGGTCGCCGACGCCACCCTGGTCGAGCGTGGCGAAGGGGTTCTGCGCGATCACGCCGTCCTCGACGTACTTGGCGAGGAACTTGCCCTCGGCGTCGTCGCGGGAGATGCCCATCGTCGTCTGGGTCAGGTCGTTGGTGCCGAAGGAGAAGAAGTCGGCGTACTCGGCGATCTCGTCCGCGCGCACGCAGGCCCGCGGTAGCTCGATCATCGTGCCGATCAGGAACTCGCCGGCCTCTTCCTCGGCGATGACCTTCTCGGTCAGCTCACGCATGCGCTTGAGCTCCTCGGCGAAGCCGATCAGCGGATGCATGATCTCGGCCTGCGGCCGCTTGCCGGAGCGCTTCTCGACCGCCTTGGAGGCCCGCACGATCGCCCGTACCTGCATCTCGTAGATCTCGGGATAGAGGATGCCGAGGCGCGAGCCGCGGGTGCCGAGCATCGGGTTGAACTCGTGCAGGGCGACGATACGCTCACGCACGACCGGATCGTCGGTCTCCTCCAGCTTGGGCAGGAACTCGTGCAGCGGCGGGTCGAGCAGCCGGATCGTGACCGGCAGGCCCTCCATCGCCTCGAAGATGCCCTCGAAGTCGGACTGCTGGAAGGGCAGGAGCTTGTCGAGCTGCTTCACGCGATCCTCGGTCGTGGTGGCCAGGATCATCTCCTGGACGACCGGCAGCCGGTCCTGCGCCATGAACATGTGCTCGGTGCGGCACAGGCCGATGCCCTCGGCGCCGAACTCGCGCGCCTTGGTGGCATCGTCGGGGGTGTCGCCGTTGGCGCGAACGCCGAGGCGGCGGAAGGTGTCGGCCCACTCCAGGATGACGCGGAAGTCGTCGTTGATCGAGGGCGGAACCAGCGGCACTGAGCCGATGATGATGCTGCCGTTGCCGCCGTCGATGGTGATGATGTCGCCCTCGCTGACGGTCTTGCCGTTCAGGCTCGCCGTCTTGGCGTCGAGGTCGAGCACCAGCGCCTCGCAGCCGGCGACGCAGGGAATGCCCAGACCGCGGGCGACAACCGAGGCGTGTGACGTCATGCCGCCGCGGGTCGTCAAAACGCCCTTCGACACGAGCATGCCGTGGATGTCATCCGGAGTCGTCTCGGGACGGATCAGGATGACGTCCTCGCTCTTACCGAGCACAGCGGCGGTGTCGGCGTCGAAGATGGCCTTGCCGCTGGCGGCGCCCGGAGAGGCGTTCAGGCCCTTGGCGGCCACTTCGATCTTGGCCTTGGGGTCGATCATCGGGTGCAGGAGCTGGTCGAGCTGATCGGGGTTGATCCGCTTGACGGCCTCTTCCTTGTCGATCAGGCCCTCGTCGACCATGCTTACCGCGGCGCGCAAGGCGGCGCGAGCCGTGCGCTTGGCCGAACGGGTCTGGAGCAGGTAGAGCTTGCCCTCCTCGACCGTGAACTCCATGTCCTGCATGTCGTGGTAGTGCTGCTCGAGCGTCTTCATCGACTCGACCAGCTCGTTGAAGGCCTTGGGGAAGGGCTTCTCCATCTCCTCCAGCGGCTGAGGCGTGCGGATACCCGCGACGACGTCCTCGCCCTGGGCGTTAAGCAGAAACTCGCCGTACAGGCCCTCTTCGCCGGTCGAAGGGTTGCGCGTGAAGCAGACACCGGTGCCGCAGTTGTCGCCGCGGTTGCCGAACACCATCTGGCAGACGTTGACCGCGGTGCCCAGGTCGTGCGGAATACCGGCGTGATCGCGGTAGACACGGGCGCGCGGCGTCTCCCAGGAATCGAAGACGGCTTCGATCGCGCGCATCAGCTGCTCGGTGGGATCCTGCGGGAACTTGTGGCCCTTCTCCTTCTCGTAGATGGCGATGAAGGTGTCGGCCAGCTCCTTGAGGTCGTCGGCGTTCAGCTCGGCGTCGTTCTTGACGCCGCGCTTCTCCTTGAGCGCGGTCAACGCGTCCTCGAAGGCGTTCGGCTCGATGCCGTCGACGACCTCGCCGTACATCTGCACGAGGCGGCGATAGCAGTCGTAGGCGAAACGGGGATTACCCGTCGTCTCGGCCAGCCCGGCCGCCGCGGCGTCGTTCAGCCCGAGGTTCAGGACGGTGTCCATCATTCCCGGCATCGAGACGGCGGCGCCGGAGCGCACCGACACGAGCAGCGGATCTTTCAGGTCGCCGAACTTCTTGCCCGACTGCTGCTCGAGCTTGGCGATGTGCTCGGCCACTTCCTTGTCCAGCCCTGCCGGAACCTTGCTCCCCTGCATGTACGCGCGGCAGGCATCGGTCGAGACGGTGAATCCGCCGCAAACGGGCATCCCGATCTGCGTCATCTCCGCAAGACCGGCGCCCTTGCCGCCGAGTAGTGCCTTACCGCCTTCCGACGGCTCGTCGAAATCCCAGACGTAGCGCATCTATTTGTCCCTTTCTCTCGTATTTACGCGCCGACGTCGAGTCCGTGGCGATGGCTTTGTAGAAGAAGCCTGCCCACCAAATCGGTGGTTCGGCAGCGCGGGCGCTCGGCCCGAAAGGCTCCCGAAAAGAATGCGCACGCCAACCGCACTACGGCGGCGCGCGAGCGAAGCGCCTCTGCGCTCATGTCTCCTGCCATTGTCACAGCTCGACGGTTGTACGAACGACGCCGCCCGTTCAGGGGGCGCCCTCATGGCAAAGAAGTATCAAAGACGACCCTGGCCCGGGGGAGAGAACCGTAGCCCG
>JADGPD010000085.1 GCA_017882615.1 Thermoleophilia bacterium | reverse complement strand
GAGCTGCTGCATGGCTGACAACGGTAGTTGCTCGGGCCACGCCCGACAAGGCGCCGTTCTCAAGAACGGGCCCTACTCCGCTACGGGTTCTTTCGCGCGGGCGGCCGAAGTTTGGCCAATAATGGTTGCGTGCTGCTACGCCGGCTCATCTGGATTCTTCCGATCGGGCTTCTGCTGGTCGCCGGCACGGCCGGCGCCGTGTCGAGCGCATCCGAGGCGGGTGCCGAGGCGAGCGCCTACGCAATCAAGCTGTTGGTGCCCGGGCAGGGCATCCTCGGCACGACCCAGGCATCTGCGCCACCGAATCAGACGCTGCCCAGCGTGGCCTACAGCTATCCGGACGACGGCTCGGTGATCCGCGTCTCCTCGACGAGCGCCAGCGCGAGCGCGACATCGAAAGGAGGCTCGGCAACCGGCGAGGCGACGAGCGAGCTCGACGGCGTCCAGCTCTTCGGCGGCGAGATCTCGATCGGGCACCTTGTCGCCTCCGCGATCGCGGCCGCTACGCCCGATCAGGCAAGCGGTATCACCAACCAGACGGCCATCAGCGGAATCACCTACCTCGGCCAGCCGGTCGCGGTCAGCACGGGCGGGCGCATTCAACTGGGCGACTGGGGCTACATCCAGACCTTGGTAGAGACGAGCAGCGGCGGCGACCCGGGCACCGAGGGGCGGCACCAATCGATGCAGGTGCTCGATCTACACGTCGTTGTCGCGCACGGTGGGCTTCCGGCCGAGAGCGAGATCGTCATCGGCCGGGCGGACGCCTATGCGCAGTACGAGAAGGACACGTCGACCGTCACGATTCCGAAGCCCGGCCCTCAGCCGGATAACTCCAAGACGACAACCGGAAAGACGTCGACCACCCCCGGCAAGAACGCCGGCTCACAGAACGGCGGCAAGGTAGAGAAGATCCCCTCCGGCCTGCAGCCCAAGATCACCCGCAAGGGCCACGTCTTCCCGGTTTACGGACAGGCCTGGTTCTCGGACTCGTTCGGAGCGCCCAGGGCCGATACCAAGTGGCACCACGGAATCGACATCTTCGCTCCGATGGGCACACCGCTACTCGCGGTCGCGGACGGAACGGTGTTCTCGGTCGGTTGGAACAATCTGGGCGGCAATCGCCTCTGGCTGAAGGACAATGACGGCAACGAGTTCTATTACGCGCACCTCTCGGCCTTTTCGCCGCTGGCTCTGAATGGGCTGCGAGTGAAGGCTGGCGCGGTGCTCGGTTTCGTCGGCAACTCCGGCGACGCCATAACCACCCCGACACATCTCCACTTCGAGGCTCACCCGGCGGCGTTGCTTTCTTTGGGATACGACGCGAGCGCGGTTGACCCCTATCAGTGGCTCGTCGGGCTCCAGCACCTGCAGGAGGTCGATTTCCCTGTGGGCACGACCGCCTGGGCCAAGCAGATCGCGGCCGGCGTGAGCACGCAGCAGCCCGGCGCCGTGCTTCTGCACTCGACTGACATCTCGGCGCTGCCGCGCATCAACAGCCGCTCGCTGGCGACCGTGTTCAATCCGCCGAAGCCGGCAAAGCAGCACGACTAGCGCGGCCCGCGCCGGCCTGAAGCGAAAAACCTACGCCTGCGTTTCGGGCTAGGCGGCTGCGCCGTCGCCCGAGGCGGAGTCGCCGCCTGTGTACTCGACCTCGTCCATCGGTCCCAGCACCGTCTCGCGCAACCAAGCTCTGGCCTGCGGCCCGGTTACCGGGTTGAACAGGATCCCGAGCGCGATTCCGCTCATGAGTAGCGCCGTGTTCCGGCCGCGATGAGCATCGTCTTCCTCCTGGCCCTGGATGCGCGCTGCGGCGTGGCGCAGCTCGTCGACGGCCGTGCGCAGGTTCTCCTGAACCTCGTGGTCGGTCACGGCGTGTGTGGCGGCCTTCGAGACCTGCCCCTTGGAGACCAGTTCTCCGTATACCTCTTTTGCGGCCTGGAACGCCTGGCGCACGTTGTCGCGAAGTTCCTCGTCCTTTAGCGCGCGCTCGACGTAGGGGCGCACGTTCGTGGCAGCGTCCGAAAGCCTCTCCGTTTTCTTGTTCATTGCCTTCCCCTCGCATCGCTCGCAGATGGTCATTTCCAAATCCTTGCTCTCGTAGCACCGTACAGGATCGGCGCTGCGCGATCTTGCTGCAAAGCCTTCCTCATCTTGCGCCCTTCTTCCGCTTGGCGCCGAGAGTTCTGGCCGAGATCGCCTCACGCTCGATTCGCGTGACCGGCGCGGCGGCCGCCTCGTCCTTCGGCGCAAGTGCGGTCGCGATCACTTCGCCCACGTTGTCCACCAGGATGAGCTCGAGCGCCTTCCGCGTCTCCTCGGGCAGGTCCTCCAGGTCGGGCTCGTTCTCGCGCGGAACGATCACGCGCTTGATCTCGGCCCGCTGCGCCGCCAGGAGCTTGGCGCGCAAGCCGCCGATCGGAAGCACCTGCCCGGTGATCGTGATCTCGCCGGTCATGGCCAGATCGCCCGCGACCGGCCTCTGCGTCGCCAGCGAGACGATCGAGGTCGCCATCGTGATTCCGGCCGAAGGCCCGTCCTTGGGCACCGCTCCCGAGGGCACGTGGAGATGGAGGTCGTGGTCCCTGAACCAGCCGTCGGCGATGCCAAGCTCGCCGGCATGGGCACGCGCGTACGAGAGAGCGGCCTGGGCCGACTCCTGCATCACGTCGCCGAGCTGGCCGGTGAGAGTCAGGTGCCCCTTGCCCTCGTAGGCCGTCGACTCGATGAAGAGGATCTCGCCTCCGACCGGCGTCCAGGCCAGCCCGGTGGCAACGCCCGGCTCGGCCGTTCGCCTGCGCACCTCACCGGCGAAGCGCCGCGGTCCGAGCCACTCGCGCACCTCCTTGTCGCCGATCCGGATCTTCTTCTTAGCGTCCTCGGCGATCTGGCGGGCGCTCTTACGGCACAGCGCCGCGAGCTGGCGCTCGAGATTGCGCACCCCGGCCTCGCGCGTGTACTCGCGGATGACCAGCCTGATCGCCTCGTCGGAGAAGGTCACCTGCTTGGCGTCGAGGCCGTGTGCCTCGATCTGCTTGGGCGCCAGGTAGCGCTTGGCGATGCCCAGCTTTTCCTCCTCGGTGTAGCCGGAGAGCTGAATCGTGTCCATGCGATCGAGCAGCGGCGGCGGAATCGTCTCGGCCTGGTTCGCGGTGCAGATGAACAGCACGCGCGAGAGGTCGAACGGCAAATCGAGATAGTGATCGCGGAAGCTCGAGTGCTGCTCAGGGTCGAGCACCTCGAGCATGGCGCTGGCCGGGTCGCCGCGGTAATCCATCCCCATCTTGTCGATCTCGTCGATCAGGAACACGGGATTGCGGGTCTCGGCGTCTCTGAGCGCGCGGATGATCGTGCCGGGCATCGCGCCGATGTAGGTGCGCCGGTGCCCGCGAATCTCGGACTCGTCGCGCACGCCGCCGACCGAGATGCGCACCAGCTTGCGTCCCAGCGCCCGCGCGATCGACTGGCCCAACGACGTCTTGCCGACTCCGGGCGGGCCGACGAAGCAGAGAATCGGTCCGGAGACGTCGCCCTTCAGCTTCGAGACTGCCAGGTACTCGATGATTCGTTCCTTGACCTTCTCGAGGTCGTAGTGGTCCTCGTCGAGAGTTTGCTTGGCGCGCTCGAGGTCGAGGTGATCCTCGCTCTCGGCCTTCCAGGGCAGCGAGACGATCCACTCCAGGTAGGTGCGGATGACGCCGTACTCGGCGGCGGCGCTCGGCAGGCGCTCGAGCCTACCCAGCTCGCGATCGGCGGCCTTGCGCGCCTCCTCGGGCAGGTCGGCGGCCTCGACGCGCTCGCGCAGCTCCTTCATCTCGGCCTGTTCGGGGTTCGTCTCGCCCAGCTCGTCCTGGATTGCCTTCATCTGCTGGCGCAGGATGAACTCGCGCTGGGTCTGGTCGAGCTCCGACTGAACCTGCGTCTGAATCTTCGATTCCAGCTCTCCCACGTCGACCTCGCGCGCGAGGATGCGTGAAAGCGAGCGCAGGCGCTCCGCGACGCTCGTTTGCTCGAGCAGCACCTGGCGCTCGGCGACCGTCAGCCGGTGCAGGTTGGAGGCGACCAAATACGAGAGCATGCCCGGGTCGTCGATGTTGGCGAGCGCGATCGCCAGCTCGTCGGGGAGGTAGGGCTCCATCTGGATGACTCGAGCGAACTGTGTCTGGACGTTGCGCGTGAGCGCCTCGATCTCATCGGAGACGTCGATGACGTCGGGCGCCTCCTCGAACCGCCCGACCAGATAGGGCGCGTCGCGCACGGGGCCGAGCAGGCGAATACGGCGCATGCCCTGGACGAGCAGGCGCAGCGTCCCGTCGGGCATCTTGAGCATGCGCGAGACGGCCGCCTCGACGCCCACCGTGTAGATGTCCTCCCAGCCGGGCTCCTCGGCGTCCTCCGCCCGCACTGCGATGAGCGCCACGTGCCCCTCGTTGCTCACGATGTCGTCCACGAGCTTGACCGAGCGATCCTGCCCTACGGCCAGCGGCATCATCGAGTCGGGGAAGACCACGGTCTCCTTCAGCGGTAGCAGCGGCAGCTCGAAGCGGGCGCCCAGCACGGGAGTCTCGCCGTTGCCCGTCTGCTCGCCGTCGCCCGCGCTCATGGCTTTGACCTCAGCTCGATCGGTACCCGCACCGCTCCGCTGGGGCGCTTGGCGATGGGCAAGACGATTTGCAGCAGGCCGCGTTCATAAGTTGCGCTGGCCGCCTCGGCGTCGACCTGCTCGTGAATCTGAATACGCCGCTGGAAGGGGCCGCGGCCGATCTCCATCTGGTGGTAGTGGCGGTCGCACTTGCTCGGGCGGCTGCGCTCGCCGGCGATGACCAGCGCGCCGTTTTGGAGCACGATCTGCACCTGCTCGGGATCGATTCCGGGAAGCTCGACCTCGACCACGAGCTGCGGCGGATCCTCGGTGCGGTAGCTGTCGACGGGCGGCCAGAATCCGTGCGGGCGCGCGCCGAACTGCCCATGCCAAATATCGGCTATCAGCCTGCCGAACTGATCGCCGGCTTCCTTCGGCGAATCGCTTCGCTTGCGCTCGCTCACGTCTTCGTTCTACCCCCAAATGCCGACTATGCAAGCGTAGCGATCGAGAAACCGCGCGAGAGCGGCGTGAACAAGCAGGACCACCGACGCGGCGATCCTGCTCGACGCGACTTTGATCCGAGCCGTGCTGGCGCCCTCGCTGATGGCGCTGTTCGGCCGTTACAACCGGTGGCTGCCCTCGCCGCT
>JADGPD010000007.1 GCA_017882615.1 Thermoleophilia bacterium | reverse complement strand
AGCCGATCCACGGACGGATCTGGACGATAACGCTCGATGCGCGGACGCACCGCATGGCGTCGTTGTCCGGGGGCGGCGCTAGAGCCGCTTCGAGATCTTCCCGACAACGAAAGTAGCCAGGTTTCCGTCGTAACTGGCACTGACGCCGCTAACCAGCCGCCCGCGCCCAACCAACCGTTAGCGCAGGAGCGCCGGCAAGCGTCTGGTAGACGATGCAGTAGCGCTCCGTCAGCCGCAGCAGCGTGTCCAGCTCGTCGTCGCTGGCGTCGGTCTCGAGCTCGAAGCTCAGCCTGATCGCGCTGAAGCCGACCGGCGCCTCCTTGCTCACGGCGAGCGTGCCGCGGACGTCGAGATCGCCTTCGACGTGCACTGCCCCCGTCTTGATGTCGAGCTCCAGCGACGTGGCTACGGCGCGGAGCGTGACGCCCGCGCAGGCGGCGAGCGACTCGAGCAGCATGTCGCCCGAGCAGAGGCTCAGGCCGTCACCGCCGGTTGACGGGTGAAGTCCCGCCTCGGCGAGCGCACGGCCCACTCCGATCGAGCACGAGATGCCCTCGCCGAGGGTGCCCGTCGCCCGCAGCGTCACCAGCGCCTCGTCGGGGTGCCGGCGGTATCGCTCCTTCAGCGGCTCCTGGATGGCGCGCAGCTGTTCTCGGTTCATCGCTCGCCTCGATCCTCCGGGCGCGACGCGACCGCCTCCTGGCGGAATCGAGTATCGCTGCCGTTTCGAAAGACCACGTCAGGGTACGTTCCCCTTCGCTCGCGCGGCAAAGCATCCGCTGAGCGATTGGTAGGAACAACGCGGAAGGCGGCAAAGAAAATGGCTCTCAGCTTCTATTTCAGCCCAAGCTCGTTCACACCAGAGGTGTACGACGACACGATCAAGAAGCTCGACGCGGCCGGTGCCGGCGCCCCGGCCGGCAGGCTCTATCACTTCGCTCTCGAGGCCGAAGGCGGAAAGATTCAGGTGTTCGACGTCTGGGAATCCCAGGAGTCGTTCGAGGCCTTCGGGGCGACGCTGCTACCGATCATGGCGGAGCTCGGGGCCGATCCCGGCCAGCCCATGGTCTCGCCGGTGCACAACATCATCAAGGGCTAAGCCGGCCGGACGCTGCCCGGGCGGGACTGCCCGGGCAGGTCTACCTCGACCGCATACAGCAAGGAATGACGATGGCACCGATCACGGCAAGCATCGAGATCGCGCGACGCCCGGATGACGTGTTTGCCTACCTGGACGATCTTGCGCGGCATGGCGAATGGCAGGAGCAGCTGATCAGCGCGCAGAAGCTCGGAGACGGACCGACCCAGGTTGGCACGAAAGGCACCGAGAAGCGGCGCATGGGCAAGCGCGAGATGGTGTCTACCTACGAGGTCACCGAGCACGATCCGCCGCGCGTATTCGCTTTCCGTGGAATCGACGGCCCGGTTCGGGCGGTCGGCAGGGCCACCATCGAGCCCCTCGCCGGCGGCTCGAGCTCCCGGGTGACGCTGGCGCTCGATTTCGAAGGCCATGGGTTCGGAAAGCTGCTGGTACCGCTCGCGCGCAGTCAGTCGCGCAAGCAGGTTCCGAAGGATCAGCAGCGGCTGAAAGAACGGCTCGAGAGCACCGCATAACTCTCGCGGGCGCGCTGGACGTCGGCCGCGTGAGAGTTTCGCTTCTCGCCGGCCGGGCACGTGATGACCTGCGATCAGCTCGAAACCAAGCGGAGCATTCCCGGCCGCGACTCCCGACCTGAAGGGAACGACCGTCATGAAAGCTTCGTTTGCACTTCTCCTTCTTGCATGCCTCGCCGCATCCGGATACCTCGCGGTATCTGCTGTGGCCGCTAGCCAACGGGCCGCTTTCGCCTCCTGCGGCACCGTGGTCGGCGCGAAATGGGTCTTTCCGCACTCGGGCGGCAAGTTGAGCGGGAACAAGTACAGCGTCACGGTGAACGGCGTCAGTTGCGCGAAGGCGAAGAAATTCGCCGTCAAGCTCTCGAGCGTCAAGCTCCCAGGGAAGATGTTCGGTCACAGCTATCCGATCACGGGCGGGCCAAGCGGCTTCATCTGCCAGGCAAACCCTGACGCCAACGGCAAGGTCCTCGCCGGCAGCTGCCAGATCGGCCCGTGGACGTCCGTGTCGCACCACGTCTTCTCCTGGGGTGGTCACCCGTAACGGGTATGCCCCAGCACCGGCACTGACCTTCTCGTAAACGCGCTCATCTTGGCGCGGCGTTAGGCTCTCCCCGTGAGAGCCGGGGCCTCGTTGTTATTGCTGCTTGCTGTGCTGGCCGTTTCGGGCTGCAGCGCGTCGCTTCGAGCCGAGACGAAGGCGGCTGTCATCCGGAAGACCTCCGCCGAGCCTCACTACACGTACCTCGCGCTGACCTCTCGTTCCGGAAAGATCTTGCGCCTCTCGAATCTC
Source organism: Thermoleophilia bacterium (assembly GCA_017882615.1). GTDB lineage: Bacteria > Actinomycetota > Thermoleophilia > Gaiellales > Gaiellaceae > Fen-549. The sequence goes on along the minus strand of JADGPD010000007.1, from coordinate 56,202 downwards.
GCCGTCTCGTCGGCAGTCGCCGATGGGCGCGGCGGCTGGTACGCCAACGGCGCGATCGGGCTTGCCCGACTACTTCCGAGCGGAAAGCTCGATTCGAGCTGGGGATCACCCGAGTCACGAAAGCTCGGCTGTTCCGTCGGCTGTCGGCTCGTCAAGGTCGGGTCGCGTCTCTATGTAGCGGGACAGCGATCCGAGACCGTGCCCGGACCGGGGGGCGAGGCTCGAGTATCCGTGGTCGCGGCGTTCGACGCAGGGACGGGTGCACGCCTGTGGGTGAGCTCCTCACCCTCGCAGGACGTGTACGCGCTCGCGGCGAGCTCGACGCGCGTCTACGTCGGCGGGGCGTTCACCAGTGTCGGCAGCGCAAAGAGGCATCGGCTCGCCGCGCTCGATGCCGCAACGGGGCGGCTTCTCGATTGGCGTGGTCCCCGCATCAGCTTCGATCCTCCGGCGTCGGCGGCTATCTTCGCGCTGACGCTCGACGGCTCGCGCCTCTATGTGGGCGGGACGTTCACGTCTATCGGCGGCAAGCGGCAGTTCTACCTAGCGGCGCTCAACCCGGCCACGGGCGCCCTCCTCTCCTGGAAGCCGCCGCAGGCCGTTTTCGGCGCCTACTACCCCATGCAGATTCTCGTCACCCGCGGTCAGCTCATCATCCCCGGCTACGACGGCTTCTTCGCAGCCAGCCTGCGCACCGGCCGGAAGCCCTCCTGGCTCGGGAAAATCAGAGGTAGCGCCGGCACGGTGACGGTGGACGGGTCGCTCCTCTACCTCGGCGCGAACATCGATCAATCACTCAGTTCGGTCGGCGGCGCCCGGCGCAACAACCTGGCCGCGATCGATCTCGCGACCGGGCGCGCTACGAGCTGGGGCCCCGACCTTGCGCCCTATGTGGATGTGAGCGAGATAGTCCCGTCGGGCGATCAGGTGCTGGTGGTCGGCAGCTTCACGAACTCGATCGGCTAGTCGAACTGCAGGACGTCGTCTTCGTACGCCGACACAATCCGATCCAGCTTCGCGCTCCACGCCTCGTCGATCACCCTTCGCGCCGGATCCGCCTCGAACCACCTCAGCGAGCGCGCCACACCCTCGGCGAACGGGACAGTCGCCTCCCAGCCCGGCACGAAGCGCTTGATCTTCGAGTTGTCGAAGACCAGCGAGTGCGATTTGTCGCCGAGCAGTCCCGGGCCCAGCTCGGGCTCGGCGGCGGCGATGAAGTCGCTCGGGATGTGCACGATCTCGGCCTCGAGGCCCGCGGCGGCGGCGATCGCGGCGGTGATCTGGTTCCAGCTCAGCACCTCGTCGGAGGTGATGTGGAAGCTCTCGCCGGCGGCCGCGGCGTTGCCGAGCAGGCCCACAAGCGCCTGCGCGAAGTCTGTGTTGTGCGTCATCGTCCAGAGCGACTCGCCGTCGCCGGGCACGATGATCTTCTTGCCGCGGCGGATCCGCTCGATGATCGTGTAGTCCTGGCCCTCGATCGCGGTCGGAAGCCAGGTTCCGCCGTAGGTGTAGGACGGGCGCACGATCGTGGCCGGAAAGCCGTTTTGCGCGTGCTCGCGCCGCAGCCTGTCCTCGCAGGCGATCTTGTCGCGGGCGTATTGCCAGTGCACGTTCCCCAGCGGCGCCTCTTCGACAGTCGGGAAGAAGGGCGAGGGTCGCTCGTACACGGTCGCCGAGCTGATGAAGACGTAGTGCGAGATCTTTCCGGCGAACAGCGCGATGTCGATCTCGACGTGACCTGGCACGAACGAGACCCAGTCGACGACGACGTCGAACTCCTCGCGCGATAGCGCCGCGGCGGCGGCCGCGCGGTCGCGGATGTCGGCGTGGATCTGTCGCACTCCGTCGGGGAGCGCGACCTCCCTCTGCCCGCGGTTGAGCAGAGTGAGATCGATTCCCCGCTCGGCAAGCAGCCGCGTCGCCGCGATCGAGATGTTGCCCGTGCCGCCGATGAAGAGGACGCGCATCCCTTTACTCTGCCGAAAGCTTGCGCGTCACGCGCATTGACGTTCAGGCCTGTAGCGCGCTCAAGAGCGCGACTCCGACCGCGGTCAGCGCCACGCCCGCGATTCGCAGCCGTCCCAGCTTCTCGCCGAAGAGGAAGTAGGCGACGATCGCCGCGAGCACCGCGAACTGCGACCCGAGCACCGCGGTGACCGCGATTCCGTGCCGCGCGCCGAAGGCGTAGGCGAAGTAGCCGCCCACCTCACACAGCCCCGAGCCGGCGACGAGTAGCGCCGCCCGCCGGGTCAGGCCGAGCCGCCGGCTGACTATCAGCGGGATCGCGACGACAACCACACCGATCACACGCGGCGGCAGCACGGCCCAGACCAGCGGCACCTCTTTGCTTACGCGCCCGGTCGAGTACAGGCCCAGGCCGAAGGTGAGCGCGGCCGTGCCGGCGCACAAAGCGGCCTTGAGATCGTGGTGGCCGGGCGCTTCCTCACCGGCGGAGCCGGCCGCGACGGCGACGATGCCGAGCACGATCAGCACGAGGGTGACGGCGCGGGGCAGGCCGAGGGCCTCGCCGGCGATGACGGCGATGACGGCGGCGACGGCGCCTTCCGTGGAGATGATCGGCGAGGCGAGGCCGATCTTGCCGATGCGAAGCGCCTCGTAGGCGAACAGGAGCCCGCCCACGTTGCAGACGCCCGAGAGCACGAGCCAGGCCAGCACCGAGCCGTGTAAGTTTTTCGGGACGCCTTCGATCGCCGCGGCGGGCGCCGTGACGACCAGCCCGATGATCATCACCCAGGCGAGCACAGACACCGGGCCGATGATCCGGCTCGAGCGCGACGAGCAGAGCGTCGTGACCGTCCAGAACGCCGCTGCAGCCAAGCCACCGAGAATTGCAAGCACGGCCTGACTCTAGCCAGCGCGCGGGCGAGGCCGGCGCTGCTACCCGCGAACTCAGCGCATCTTCGTGAAGCGCTGCACAGCTTCGAGCAGCTCGCGGCTCTTCTCGGCGGCGACCTCTTCGTCGCCCGAGGCGAGCGCTCCCGCTACGCAGTGGCTCACGTGATCGTCGAGGATCTCGAGCGCCAGGCTGTCGAGCGCCGTCGAGACCGCGGCGACCTGGGTCAGGACGTCGATGCAGTAGCGATCTTCGAGGATCATGCGCTCGACGCCGCGCACCTGGCCCTCGATCCGGTGCAGGCGCTTGGCGAGAACGTCCTTGCGCGGGCTGTAGCCGTGTTTTTGAGTCGCGCTACCAGTCATGCCGTTGTCTCCCTTCGCGAGTGGAAGCGGCGCAGCCGCAAGGAGTTGGTGACGACGAAGACGCTGGAGAAGGCCATCGCCGCCGCCGCGACGATCGGATTCAGCAAACCGCTCACCGCGAGCGGTATCGCGGCCACGTTGTAGGCGAAGGCCCAGAAGAGGTTGCCCTTGATCGTGCGCAGCGTCCGCCGCGCCAGGCGGATTGCGTCGGCGGCGGCGCGCAGGTCGCCCGAGACGAGCGTCAGATCGGAGGCCTCGATCGCCACGTCGGTGCCGCTGCCGATGGCCAGCCCGAGGTCGGCCTGGGCGAGAGCGGGCGCGTCGTTGACGCCGTCGCCGACCATCGCCACCACCCGGCCCGCGTCCTGCAGGCGCTTGATCTCGGCGACCTTGTCGGCCGGGAGGACCTCCGCCAGCACGCGCTCGATTCCGACCTCGCGGGCAACCGCCTCCGCGATCGGCTTCGCGTCGCCCGAGAGAAGCACAGGCGTCAATCCGAGCCGTTTCAGCTCGGCGATCGCCTCGGCGCTCGTGGACTTGACTCGGTCCCTCACCTCGAGCGTGGCGCGCTCGACGCCGTCCCAGGAGACGGCGATCCGTCCGTCGTACCGCCCGACGGTGACCTCGTGCCCATCGACCGTGCCGGAGACGCCGCTACCCGGTTGACTTCGGAAATCGGAGACGGGGGGGAGTGTGCCGAGCTCGGCGCGGGCCGCACGGGCGACCGCCTCCGCGATCGGATGCTCCGAGGCGGCCTCGACCGCTCCGGCCAGACGCAGCACCTCGGCGCGCGTGGCGCCGGCCGTCAGGCTCAAATCGGCCAGCTCCATCTTTCCCTCGGTGACGGTGCCGGTCTTGTCGAGCACGATCGTGTCGATCTTGCGCGTCTGCTCCAGGATTTGCGGGCCTTTGATCAGGATTCCGAGTTGGGCGCCGCGGCCGGTTCCGACCATCAGCGCCGTCGGCGTCGCCAGCCCGAGCGCACAGGGGCAGGCGATGATCAGCACCGCGACCGCCGCCGTGAAAGCGGCTGAGGCAGGTCCGCCAAAGGCGAGCCAGCCCGCGAGAGTCGCAAGCGAGATCAGGATCACGATCGGCACGAAGACCGCCGAGATGCGGTCGGCCAGCCGCTGCACGGGCGCCTTGCCCGACTGCGCGGCTTCGACCAGGCGTGCGATCTGCGCCAGCGCGGTGTCCGCACCGACCCTGGTTGCGCGTATCACTAGGCGGCCGTACGTGTTGAGGGTCGCCCCGGCCGCCTCGCTCCCGGGCACGACCTCCACCGGCAGCGACTCGCCGGTCAGAAGCGACTCGTCGAGCGCCGAGGCTCCATCCACGACAATCCCGTCCGTCGCCAGCTTCTCACCCGGTCGCACGACGAACAGGTCGCCTACGACCAGCTCCTCGATCGGTACCAGTACTTCCTCGCCGCCCCGCAAGACGCGCGCCTCCTTGGCGCCGAGTTCGAGCAGCTTTCGGATCGCCTCCGAGGAGCGTCCCTTGGCCCGCGCCTCCAGATAGCGTCCGAGCAGGATCAAAGTAGTGATCGCCGCTGCCGCCTCGAAGTAGGTGCTGGCGGCTAGGCCGCCGACGAGGACTACCGTCGACCAGCCCCAGGCGGCCAGGGTGCCGATCGAGATCAGCGTGTCCATCGAGGCGTCGGCGTGGCGGGCGTTCTTGAGCGCTACGCGGTGGAAGCCGAGCCCGCTCCAGAAGACGACCGGAGTCGCGAGCGCCAGAGCCAGCCACTCCCAGCCGGCGAACTGAAGCGGCGAGATCATCGCCACCAGCGCCACCGGCACGGTTAGCAAGATCGCCGCCGCGAGCCTCAGCCGGAGCTTTTTCAGCGGCTCGTCGGGATGGTGCTGGGCGTGCTCCTCGGCGCCGCCGCGGTACAGATGATCCGCCGCGAGCGGGCTGGCGCCGTAGCCGATCGACTCGACGGCATCGACCAGTTCGCCCTCCGTCACGGAGGGATCGCACTGGACGGTCGCCTGCTCGGTGGCGAAGTTGACGGTCGCCTCGACGCCCTCCAGCTTGTTCAGCTTGCGCTCGATCCGCGCGGCGCAGGAGGCGCAGGTCATGCCCGTGAGGTCGAGGCGCAGCTCGCGCTCACTCGTCGAGGATCCGCCCGCCATTACGTCGCCTCGTAGCCGGCATCCTCGATCGCGGCGCGGAGTGCCGCATCGTCCAAGTTCTCGCCGGTCACGGTCACCAGCTTCGTATCGAGATCGACCTCCACCGAGCGCACGCCGGCAAGCGCCGACAGCTCTTGTGTGACCGCGGCCTTGCAGTGGCCGCAGCTCATGTCGGGGACTGTGTAGGTCGCAACATCGCTCATTTCTCGTCTCCCTTTCGTATATACCTGTAGGGGGTATATCAAAACCGGGTGGGTACGCGCTCGAATCACCTCCTTAGGCGCCGGTTCAAACGCCACGGCGCTCGATTCTCTCCTCAGGCGGCGGGTCTCGAACCGACCGGACGACGAGCGACGGGCGCCGGCGCCCCAAGCGCGCGCGGCCGGCGCCGCTCTTCGACCACCAGCGCGCCGCGCAGAAGACCTTGCTCGCAGGTGAACTCGTAACGTCCGGGCTCGAGCAGCAGCTCGAGCGCAACCTCGCCGAAGAGCGGTAGTTCGATGCTCTTGCCGAGCGTCGGAAAGATGACCCGCCGGCCCCAGACCGCGAACGGCTCGCGGCGGAAGCGAAGCGTGATCGGCTCGCCCGCCGAGACGTGGATGGTGGCCGGCTCGTAAGGGGAGCCCGTGCGCACGAGAACGCCCGGCCGAGCCTTTCGGCGCCGGCGCCGACCGATGGCACTAACGGCGAGCATCTGCGGGCAGGCTCTCGCTGAGCTCTCGATCGGCGATCTTGCGCTCTAGCTCGCTTCGGCGTGCGCGCAAGTCGTCGAGCGAGACCTCGTCGGGCTCGTGGTGATCGTCTGCGCCGGAATGCTGTCCGTGTCCGCCGTGCATGGCGCGCATCATGAGCACCATCGCCAGCGGGCAGGCGAGCAGTAAGAGAAAGTACAGGGCTTGCGGCATCGCTCCACCTCCGTTTGCGAGTGCCGATCTTCTCCGACCGGGGTGGAGGCGCTGTGAACGAGATATGCGTTATTCGTGAAGGCCGGCCGCCAGCGGCAAGCTGACGCGGAAGGTGGAGCCCTGATCGAGCTTGCTCTCCACGTCGATTCGGCCGTCGTGAGCGTGCACGAGCTCGGCCACTATCGCCAGCCCGATACCGGCTCCGCCGGTCTCGCGCGAGCGGGACTTCTCACCGCGCCAGAAACGGGTGAACACGTGGCGCAGGTCTTCGGCTGCGATGCCGCTGCCCGTGTCGGCCACCTCGAGCACGGCCGACTCCCCTTCTTCCCGCACGCGCAGGAACACCTGTCCGCTCTTCGGCGTGTAGCGAAGAGCGTTCTCGAGCAGGTTCGAGACGATCTGGCTCAACCGGGCCGCATCTCCAAGCACGGGCGCCGGGCTGAGCACGGTTTCGAAGTCGATCGATTTCTCGGCGAAGCGGGGGGCGAACGCCTCGGCCTGTCTCTTGCCGATCGTCGCCAGATCGAGCGGGAGCTTCTCGATCAGCATGCCCGGGCGCTGCGCCTCGGCAAGCCGAGTCAGATCGTCGAGCAGGATGGAGAGTCGTAGCGTCTCGGCATGCATCGCTTCGAGGTTGGCTCGCACGTCTTCGAGCACGCCGTCTTGTGCCGCCTCGATCCGCGAGAGCAAGCCCGACACCGGAGTGCGCAGCTCGTGGGCGAGGTCGGCGACGCTCTCGCGCCGGGTTTCTTCTTCGTGCTCGAGTGTCGCCGCGAGCCGGTTCAAGGCGTGCCCGACCGCGGCCAGCTCGGTCGTGCCGGAGATGTCCACCCGCGTCCCCAGCTCTCCCTCCTCCATCCGCTCCGCGGCGAGACGGATGCGCCTGAGCGGTCGCGTCAGCGTCTCCGCGACGAGCAGCGCGACCAGGAGCGCGGCCAGTGCGGAGACTCCGGCCGAGATGAGATGAAGCCGGTCGAGCGAGTGGCGCAGATGCTGCTCCTCAGGGGTCAGGATTTGATCCCCGAGCGCCGTGACGACGAGAACGCCGACTTGCTTGCCCCTCACTCGCACCGGTACGCGTACCTGGTTGGGCCTGGCGCCGCGCTCCAGCTTCGCATTGCCGGCGATGCGCCTGCCCTGGGCGTTCAGCAGCTCGGCGTCGATGCCCGCGATCCTTCCCTCGTGCACGACCGCGCTGCCTGCGGCGGGCGTCCAGCGCCCGCTCCCGCTGTAGAAAGCCGCCGCGACCGAGGAGAGGTGCCCCGCCTGTCTCTCCAGGCGCGAGCGGGCGGCCTGGTTCACCAGTCCCGGCAGGCCGAAGTTGGAGAAGAGCGTCGCGATCCCGATTCCGAGCAGCGCTACTGCAACCAGCGCGAGCGCGAGCTGGACGCGCAAGCTGAGACGCCCGAAGACGTTCACCGTTTTGCGAGCCGGTAGCCCACGCCAAAGACCGTCTCTACGTAGTGGGGATGCTTGGGATCGCGCTCGATCTTCTTGCGCAGGTTCTTGACGTGCGCGTCGATCGTGCGCTCGTAGCCGTCGTAGTCGTAACCCTGAACGTGGCTGATCAGCTCGAAACGCGAGTAGACGCGCCCGGGGTAGCGGGCGAGCGTCACGAGCAGCCTGTACTCGTTCGGCGTCAGCTCCACGCCTGCGCCGTCGCGGCGCACCTCGTGCTGCACGGTGTCGATCTCGAGCGAGCCGCCGTCGAAGGAGAGCGTTTCGACCAGCGGCGTCTCGGTGTCTTGGCTGCGGCGCAGGATCGCCCGCACGCGCGCCACCAGCTCGCGCGGGCTGAAGGGCTTGGTCAGGTAGTCGTCGGCGCCGAGCGCGAGCCCGCCCACGCGCTCGTCTTCGCTCACCTTCGCAGTCAGCATCAATACGGGCACGTCCGAGCGGTCGCGTATCTCACGGCAGACCTCCTCGCCCGAGATGTCGGGGAGCATCAGGTCGAGCACGATCAGCGCCGGCTTGGTCTTCTCGGCCAGCCTCAGGCCGTCGGAGCCGTTTCCGGCGACGTAGACGAAGTAACCGTCTCGTTCGAGGTAGGCGCGGACAACCTCCTGCACCGAGGGCTCGTCATCGATGACAACGATCTTTTTGTTGATCTCCACGGCTTTCACGGTGGGCTTACCCTGTGAAGATCTTGTGAAAACGGCTCCTTCGGCGACGCCGAAGCCCGGAAGCCGAGGATCTGCGTTTCTTCACGACCCCTTCACAGGCCTTGCCGATACTGCGGGTCGATGACCGGCAAGGAACTCGTTTTCGTCACCTCCCACGACTGCCATCTGTGCGCGCACGGCGAGGACGTGCTCGCTCATCTCGGTCTTGCCGCGCGTGAGATCGACATCCACTCCGACGAGGCCCAGGTGCTCGCGGACGCTGGCGCACCGCTCAGCTTTCTGCCCGTTCTCTGGGACGGGGCGCGCGTCGTCGCCTACGGGCGATTTTCGGAGAAGCGCCTGCGTAAGGAGCTTGGCCTGTGACCAGCGCGCTACTGGCCGGATCTGCGGGGGCGGCGTTTGCCGCCGGCATGGTCGCCTTCTTCGCTCCCTGCTGCTCGGCGGTGATGGTGCCGACCTACCTGGCCGCGATCGGCGGTGGCCGGCGCTGGCGGGTCGCACGCTTGACCGCGCTCTACGTCGCCGGTGTAGCCGTCGTCGTCTTGCCGATCACGCTCGGCGCGTCGTCTGTCGCCTCGCTCGTCTCGAGCTGGCACCCGGTGCTGTTTGTCGCCGGCGGGCTGATGATGATCGTCGTCGCGATCAGTCTCTATCGAGGCACGATGATCTCGCTGCCGCTTCCGCAACCCGAGCTGACCGGATCGGCGGGCTCGGTGTTCGCGCTCGGAGCTTTTTCTGGCGCGGCGACCGCCTGCTGCGCACCCGTGCTGGCGGGCGCGATGACGCTCTCGGCGGTCAGCGGCCACTGGTGGGGCGGCCTCCCGCTGGGAGGGGCCTACCTGCTTGGTCTGATCGCGCCGCTACTGCCGATCGCCCTGCTGGCGCGGCAGGCTCGCAAGCGCGTACGCGATCCCCGTCTGACGCTCCGCATCGGCGGCTACACGAAGCGGACATCGCTTCTGCGCTTGCTTGGAAGCGTCATCTTCACCGCCTTCGGCGTCCTCTTCATCTTCCTCGCTTTGAGCGGCAACGCCGAGACGGCGCCTGGGTACCAGCGCACGCTGGGTCACTGGTTCACACGTGTCGGCGTCTGGCTGGCGCGGATTCCAAACGAGCTTGCCTGGCCGCTGCTCGGGGCGCTGGCGATCGCACTCGTCTACCTCGTAGTCCAAAAGGAGAAGGTTCCCGATGAGCAACAAGAAACGACCTGACCGACGACCGCGAACCCAGTCTCGGCCCTATCGGCCGCCGCAGAGCCATTCGGCGCGGCGAGTCGCGACGTGGACCCTTTGCACGCTCGTCGTAGTCGCGCTCTTCGCCGTGGCGTATCTATCGACCGGTAAGCGCAGCTCCGCCGGGAACCGGCTCGCGAGCGGGCTGGCGCCGGCTTTCGCCGTGGGCGACGTCGTCAGCGGTCGTCCGCTCAGCTCACGCTATTTCAAGAGCCATCAGGACACACTGCTTTTCTTCAGCGAGGGCGTCATGTGCCAGGCCTGCCTGGAGCAGATCCAGTCGCTCGAGCGCATGTCCGGGCAGCTCGCGAAGCGACATCTCTCGCTCGTCAGCATCACGCCCGATTCGCCCGCGGAGCTTAGCCAGGCAGCGGCGTCCTACAAGATCCACACGCCGCTCCTCTCCGACGAGAGCCGCCGCATGTCAATGGACTACGACGTGCTCGGTCTCGGCATGCACGCCGACATGCCCGGGCACACGTTCATCCTCGTCGACCGGCACGGGGTGATTCGCTGGCGTCACGACTACACGACGATGTTCGTGCCGCCCGCGGAGCTGTTGAAGGCGATCCCCGGTAGGTAAAACAATGATGGGCGGCGGTCGCGGTCCCGGCGTTACTGCTTCACGACCGCGATAGCCGCCTCGACCTGCTCGGCGATGTGCTTGCCGGTGAACCCGACCTCGTTGTGCAGGAGCGCCGGCGCGCCGTGGGCGATGAAGCGGTCGGGCAGGCCGATGCGGATGATCCGCGGCGCCTGCTCGTACTCCGAGAGAAGCTCCCAGCAGGCGGAACCGAAGCCGCCCGCCAGCACCCCTTCCTCGACCGTGACGAGCAGCTCGTGCTCGCGGGCGAGATCGCGCAGGAAATCGGCGTCGAGCGGCTTGGCAAAGCGTGCGTCGGCGACCGTCACCTCGAGACCGCGCTTGGCAAGCAGATCAGCTGCTTCGAGCGCCTTCTGGACTCCGCTGCCGTAGCCGACGAGCGCAACCCGTTCGCCCTCGCGCAGCAACTCCGCCGTGCCGATCTCGAGCTGCTCCGGCTCGGCCGGCAGCGATGCGCCCGTGCCCATGCCGCGCGGGTAGCGCAGCGCGATCGGACCGTCGTCGTAGAGGAGCGCCGTATGCAGCATGTGCACGAGCATCGCCTCGTCGCGCGGAGCCATCAGCACGATGTTCGGCAGCGAACGCAGGTAGGCGATGTCGAAAGCGCCGTGGTGCGTCGCGCCGTCCTCGCCGACGAGACCGGCGCGGTCGATCGCAAAAACGACGTTCAGACGCTGCAAACACACGTCGTGAAGGATCTGGTCGTAGGCGCGCTGCAGGAAGGTGGAGTAGATCGCGCAGACGGGCTTCGCGCCCTGCAGCGCCAGCCCGGCGGCGAACAGCACCGCCTGTTGCTCGGCGATCCCGACGTCGAAGTACCGCTCCGGCAGCGCCTTCTGGAGGTAATTGAGGCCCGTGCCCGAGCTCATCGCGGCCGTGATGCCGATGATGCGCTCGTCGCGGCGGCACTCCTTGACCAGTGCGCCTCCGAAGACCGTCGTGTAGTCCGGCGGCCCCGCTGACGCCGACGCCGTCGCGCCGTTCGGCTTGCCGTTCGCAATCGACTTCGGGTTCGCCGCGTGCCACTTCTCCATGCCGGCCATGCCGCCCTCTTCCGCCGGCGCAAAACCCTTTCCCTTGACCGTCGCGACGTGGACGACGACCGGACGTTGAGCGCCTAGCGCGGCGGCCATCGCCGAGCGCAGCGCCTTCACGTCGTGCCCGTCGACGACGCCGACGTAGGCGAAGCCGAGCTCCTCCCAGAGCAGGCCGACCGCGTGCAAGGCCCTGAGGGAGCCCTTGACCTGTCGCCCCAACCGGTCGAAGGCGCCGCCGATCCCGTCCGGCAGCTGGCGCAGACGATCCTCCACGCCCTCGCGAGCGTGCCAGAGGTTCGAGTTCAGCCGAGCCCGCGTCAGCAGGCGAGAGAGCGCGCCGACGTTGGGCGCGATCGACATGCCGTTGTCGTTCAGCACAACGACGATGGGCGTTTCGAGGCCGCCCGCCTGGTGGATCGCCTCGTAGGCGGCGCCGCCGGTCATTCCGCCGTCGCCGATCACCGCGACCACGCGCCCGTCCTCGCCGATTCCCTGCCGCATCGCCTCTTTGAAGCCGACGGCGCAGCCGATCGAGGTCGAGGCATGTCCGCCGCCGGCCACATCGTGCTCGGACTCGAAGATCGAGCAGAAGGGCGCCAGGCCGCCGTAGGAGCGAATCGTGGCTAGATCGTCGCGCCGGCCCGTGATCACCTTGTGCGGATAAGCCTGGTGGCCGACGTCCCAGATGACCTTGTCGCGCGGGGAATCGAGCACGGAATGGATCGCGACCGCGAGCTCGCAGGCGCCGAGGTTGGCGGCGAAGTGCCCTCCGACCTCCCCGACGGTTTCGATGATCTCTTCGCGGATCTCCTGCGCCAGCTGCTGCAGCTCATCGTCGCTCAGCTTGTGGAGGTCTTCGGGCAGGGTGATTCGATCGAGCAGGCGCGTCATAGCGCGAGACCTTACCTCCTGCGGACCGCGCGGCGAAGCATGTGTAGGCACGTCCAAAGTTATAGACCGAAAGCGGCGACCTGACACACCGCTGGTTTCTTCGCGACGCGCGCGGGTAACTGTGGCGTGTCGCTCGGAGAGGAAGAGAGGAGTAATCGTGGACACGAACCCGCGCCCGCGCACCGTTGCCCGAATCATCGATCCGCAGCCCACGCTAGAGGGAGCGGGCGTCAAGCTGAAGCGCTCGATCGGAGGCCGGGCGCTCGACTACCTCGATCCGTTCCTGCTGCTCGACCACTTCGAGTCGGACGATCCGGAGGATTACCTGGCCGGCTTTCCGCTTCATCCGCACCGCGGCATCGAGACGGTCACCTACATGCTCGCGGGCGAGGTCGACCACAAAGACACGCTCGGTCACGCGGGCTCGATCGGCCCGGGCGACGTGCAGTGGATGACGGCCGGCGGCGGCCTGATGCACGAGGAGATGCCCAGGCCGCGTGACGGAAAGATGGGCGGCTTCCAGCTCTGGGTCAACATGCCGGCCAGGTTGAAGATGTCAGCTCCGCGCTACCAAGAGGTGGCCGCCGCGAGCATCCCGCTGTTCGAGCGCGAGGACGGCGTGCGTGTGCATGTCGTGGCCGGCGCGGTCGGCGGCGTGGCGGGCCCCGTGACCGAGATCTACGCCGAGCCGGAGTACATCGACGTCGAGCTACCGGCCGGCTGCAATTTCATCCAGCCCGTTTCGCGCGGGCACAACGCCTTCGCCTACGTTTTCCGCGGCGAGGGCAATTTCGGTGTCGCCTGCGATTTCGGCTATCGCGGCGAGCTCGACGGGCAGTTGGTGCATGCCCCGCGGCTCGTCGTTCTGGCCGACGGCGACGAATTGCGCGTGCAAACGGGCGACGAGGCGGTTCGCTTCCTACTCGTCTCGGGAGCGCCGCTCGGCGAGCCGATCGCCCGCTACGGCCCCTTCGTGATGAACAACGAGGAGGAGCTGATGTGGGCGCTGAACGATCTGCGCGAGGGCTCGTTCATCTGGCACGACGATCCCGACTGGGCGCAGGCGCGGCAGACCTGGCGCGAGTCGCCGCAGGCAGGATGAGCGTCCGGAGTTGAAGTCTCTCCGATGCCCCATCTCCCTATGGCGCGGGTAGCCGGAAAGCCCGCCGAGCCAGCCCACAGGCCAGCTCCCCGGCGAGCCAGGCGGCGTCCTCCTCCGCCAGCGCTCCGTCCAGCACGCGGCTCGCCAGCCACGAGCAGGTCGCGCGGCGCCAGATGTCGTGGCGGGCGGGGATGGCAACAAGGTTGTGCGCGTCGTCGGCGAAGCCGGAGAGGTTCTGGAAGCCGGCTGTCTCGGTGACCGAGTCGAGGTAGCGGCGCGTGCCGTTCGGGCTGTCGTTGAACCACCAAGGCGGTCCGAGCAGCACGGCCGGGTAGTGGCCGGCCAGCGGCGCCAACTCGCGGCTGTAGCCCGCCTCGTCGAGGGTCGAGAGGATCAGGTGCAGAGCCGGATCGCTGCCGTGATCGACGAGGAGCGGGCGTAGGCCGCGCGTCCAATCCACGGAGATCGGGATGTCGGCGCCGATGTCGATGCCGAAGCGCTCGGCCAGCTTCGGGTTGTGGTCGCGCACGCTGCCGGCGCGGATCTGCATGACCAGCCCGTCCTCACGGCTCATGCGGGCCGACTCCCAGAGCACGTGCGCCGCGAAGCGGTCGGGCTCGCCCGGCTCGAGCTCGCCGGCCAGCGCGCGCCGGAAGATCGCCTCCGCCTCGGCGTACGCCAGTCGCTCGCTTCGCACCGACTCGACGGCGTGGTCGGTGGCCTTCGCGCCGAGCTCGATGAACTGCCTGCGCTGCTGCTCGATCGCCACGACAAAGTCCTCGTAGCCTGCGATCTCGAGTCCGCAGACCCGCTCGAACTGCGCGAGCGCCCCGCGCCAGCCCGGCGCCCCGATCGCGACGATCGCCCGGGGGCGGAAGGTCGGGCACACCCGCCCTGTGAGGCCGTCGGCGTGCAGGCGCCGGTGCGCGGTCAGATCGGACTCGGCCGCGTCGCTGGTCGCAAGCAACTCGATCTCGAAGCGATCGAGCAGCGCCCTCGGCGCGAGCTCCGGCGAGGCGAGCCGCGCGGCGACCTGGTCGTAGATCGCCTCGGCGCTCGCGGCCGAGAGGCGCTCCTCGACTCCGAACACGTCCGCGAGCGTCGCGCTCAGCCAGAGCCCGCTCGGCGTGCCGGCGAAGAAGCGGAAGCTGTTGGCCAGGAGCTGCCAGATCTTACGGTCGTCCTCCTCCGCCGGGCTGCCGTCGAGTGGCCGCAGGCCCAGCTCCTCGAGTGGTATCCCCTGCGAGTAGAGCATGCGCAGGATGTAGTGGTCGCCCGTGACGAAGAGACGTCCGGGCGGGCCCAGGCGCGCTTCGGGCTCGGCCAGCAACTCGACCGGGACGTGGCCGTGCGGGCTGACGATCGGAAGCCCGGCGACCCCGTCGTAGAGGCGACGCGCCAGTGCTCGCTGCGCCACGCTCGCGCCCAGGAGCCGGTCGGGATCGAGCCGCTCAGACTCCGCGGAAGGCATCCATGCCCCCATCCACCGTTACCACTGCGCCGTTGACGAACGAAGCGCCCGCACCCGCGAGCCAGAGCACCGTCGACACCAGCTCGCCGGGCGTTCCGAACCGCCCGGCCGGGGTCAGGCGAATCACGTTCTTGCCGCGATCGCTCAGGCTCCCGTCGGGCTCGAGCAGCAGCGCCCTGTTCTGATCGGCCAGGAAGAAGCCCGGCGCGATCGCGTTGACGCGCACCTTGCCCTCGTAGCGTCGCGCCATCTCGACGGCGAGCCAGCGGGTGAAGTTCTCGACCCCGGCCTTGGCGGCCGCGTAGGCGACGACGCGCGTCGTCGGTCGCCGCGCCGTCAGCGAGGAGATGTTGACGATCGAGCGGCCCTGCGGCTCGCCCTCGCACATCGCCTGCCCGAAGACGGCGCTCGGAAGCACCGTGCCAAGCAAGTTGAGCTGAACGGCCAGCTCGAAGTCCTCCGCCGCGACATCGAAGAACGATCTCGCCTCGTCCACGATCGCCCCGGGGACGTTGCCGCCGGCGGCATTGACGAGCACGTCCACGCCACCCCAACGCTCGATCAGCTCAGCGCGAGCGGTCTCCAGCTGCGCCCTTTTGGTCACGTCGGCCACGATCCCGATCGCCTCGCCGCCCTCGCGGGAGATCGCCTCGACCACCACGTCGATCGGCTCTCGTCGCCGCGCCAACACGGCCACTTTCGCTCCGGCCCCCGCCAGGCCTCCGGCGATCGCGCCGCCGAGCGCACCGCTTCCGCCCGTCACCACGGCGACGCGCCCGTCCAGGCCAAAGAGGCGCGCCAAGAGGCTCTCTCGCTCGGGCGTCACGGCCGGCGCCTCACCAGCTGGCAACCGAGCCGTCGCGCAGACGCGCGACGGGCAGGTAGGTGCGCTTGTACGGGAAACGCTCGACCAATCCTTCGTCCAGCTCGACGCCGAGCCCCGGCTCCTCGCCCGGGTGCAGGTAGCCGCTCTCGAAGCGGTAGGAGTGGGGGAAGACGGCGTCGGTCTCGTCCGAGTGGCGCATGTACTCCTGGATGCCGAAGTTCGGCACCGAGATGCCGAAGTGCAGGTCGGCGGCCAGGCACACCGGCGAGAGATCGGTGGCGCCGTGGCAGCCGGTGCGTACGTTGTGCAACTCGCCGAGCGCGGCGATCTTGCGCAGATGCGTGAGCCCGCCCGAGTGAGCCGCGTCCATGCGGATGTAGTCGATCAGCTGCTCTTCGATCAGCTGCTGGCAGTCCCAGATCGAGTTGAAGACCTCGCCGACCGCGATCGGAGTGGTCGTATGCCGGCGAATGATCCGGAACGACTCCTGTAGCTCTGCCGGCGTCGGATCCTCGAGCCAAAAAAGCGAGCAGTCTTCGATTCTCTTCCCCAGCTCGGCCGCCTCGATCGGGGTCAGACGGTGGTGTACGTCGTGCAGCAGGTGGAAATCGAAGCCCAGCTTCTCGCGCACGGCGTGCAGCATCTTGGGCACGAACTCGAGATAGGGGCGCGTCTCCCAGACCGTCTCCAGCGGCAGGTCGCCCTCCGCCGCTTCGTAGCGGAACCGCTCCTTGGTGATCCCGTACATCTTCTCCAGGCCCGGCACCAGCGTCTGTGCGCGCACCGCCCGGTAGCCCTGCTCGAGGAAGCCCTCGACGGCGCGCAGGGTGGAGGGGATGTCGTCGCCGTTGGCGTGCCCGTAGACGAGCACGCCGTCGCGCGCCCGGCCGCCGAGCAGCTGGTAGACGGGCATTCCGGCCGCCTTGCCCTTGATGTCCCAGAGCGCGACGTCGACGGCGCCGATCGCGTTCATCGTCACCGGTCCGCGGCGCCAGTAAGCGCCCTTGTAGAGGTATTGCCAGATGTCTTCGATCTGCCCGGCGTCGCGCCCGATCAGAAGGGGGCAGACGTGATCTTCGAGGTAGCTGGCGACCGCCAGCTCGCGCCCGTTCAAGGTCGCGTCTCCCAACCCGGTCAGGCCCGACTCGGTGCTGATCTTCAGGGTGACGAAGTTCCTGCCCGGGCAGCAGGTAAATACTTTTGCCTCGACGATCTTCATCTGTCACCTGCCCTCTCGATCGGCTGCGAGCAGGATAACGAGCCGCACCCCCCGAGAGCGGCGCTACCGCCGCCCGCGCTCGATTTCATCGACCGAGTCTGTTATTAAGCGGTCATGTCGCGGTCGCGTCTCCTGCTCCTCGTAGTTCTCGGCGTCGCGTTGTGCGGGCCGGCCGCGCTGGCCTCGAAGCCGCGTCATAAGCGCCGTGTCACGCTGGCCTTTCCCTCGCCGGCGCAGGTTGCCGCCGCCAAGCGCTACGCCGGCTCGCGCGCCGGAATCGTCTCTTTCACCGTCGTCGACTCGCGCGGCAAGCGCTATTCGTTTGGCGGCGATCGCCAGTTCGTCTCGGCATCTGTCGTCAAGGCCATGCTCATGACGAGCTTCCTCGATATGAAGGCAGTCGAGCACGAGCCCCTCAGCTCGACCGACCGCTTTGAGCTCCACGCAATGATCACGCTGTCTGACAACACAGCCGCAGACGAGATCTACTACCAGGTGGGGGACGGTCACCTCTACAACCTCGCTCGCCGCCTGGGCATGCGCCACTTCTCGGTGCACGGCTACTGGGCAAACGCGGAGCTGACCACGAACGATCAGGCTTTACTGATGGAGAATCTGTCCCAGGCTATTTTCCCGCACTATTACGCCTACGCCCGCTCACTGCTCTCCTCGGTCGTCTCCTGGGAGAGTTGGGGCATCCCCGAGGTTGCGCGCTCGCATGGCTGGAAGGTCTTCTTCAAGGGCGGCTGGCGCGGAACCGATCGCGGCCAGCTGATACACCAGGTCGCCCGTCTCGAGCGACGAGGGCAGGTAGTTGTCATCTGTGTGCTGACCGACGGCGATTCCAGCTCCAGCTACGGCCAGGAGACTATTCGCGGCATCGCGCAGAAGCTGCTCCGCTAGGGATCGCTAGCCGCGGGCGGGCAGAGCGGGCAGGAAGATCGTGAACCGCGTGCCGGAACCCGGCTTGCTGTCCACATGGATGTGCCCTCCGGACTCCTCGACGATGCCGTACACCGTCGCCAGCCCCAGCCCGGTTCCCATTTCGGGGCCCTTGGTCGAGAAGAAGGGCTCGAAGATGTGCGCGAGCGTGCTCTCGTCCATGCCGGAGCCGCTGTCTTTGACGACGAGCGCCGCGTAGCGCCCGGCATCGAGCGTGGCATCTCCCTTGAGTTGTGGCTCGCCGAGCTCGAGATCGGTGGTCTCGATCGCGATCACGCCGCCGTTTGGCATCGCGTCGCTGGCGTTGACGACCAGGTTGATCAGCACCTGCTCGATCTGGCTGTGGTCGGCGAGTACCAGCGGCACGACCGGGGCGAGCGCCGCCACGATCTTGATGTCGCCGCGAATCAGCTCGCGCAGAAGCAGCTGCGTCTGCACCACCACGGTGTTCAGGTCGAGTCGCACCTTCCGCGCCGCCTCGCGCCGGCTGAAGAGCAGAAGCTCACGCGTTATCGAAGCTGCATGATCGGATGCGCGCTTGATCTGCTCGGCTTCCAGCCGGCCGTTCGATCCCTCCGGGAGCTTCGCCAGCAGGAGCTCGCAGTAGCCGCCCAGAGCCGTGAGGATGTTGTTGAAGCTGTGCGCGACGCCGCCTGCGAGCCTGCCGACCGCCTCCATCTTCTGCGCCTGTTGTAGCTGCCGGGCCAGCAGCGCGCGCTCTTCCTCGGCGCGCTTGCGCTCGCTGATGTCGTGTGCAAAGCCGCAGTTGAACTCCTCGCCGCCGAACTGGACGTAGGTGGAGGTGATCTCGGCGGGGTACTCACTTCCGTTCTTGCGGCGATGCACGGTCTCGGAGGTGTAGGAGCCTTCGCCGCGGAGCCGCTCCCAGATGATCTTCATTCGTTCGGGCGTCGCCGCGGGGTTGACCAGCTCGACCGGCTTTCCCAGTAACTCCTCGCGAGCGTAACCGGTGGCCCGGCAACCGGCGTCGTTGACGTAGACGAAGCGGCCGTTCGCGTCCAGCCAGTACGCGCCGTCGGGGTGCACGTCGATCGAGTGCTTGAGCATCTCGAGCTGCTCTTCCATCTGCTTGCGCTCCGTGATGTTCGCGAGCGCGTAAACCAGATAGCGCGAGCCGCCGACCGTTACGGGGAGAGCGTTGGTGTGCACCGTCAGCTCTTTACCGCTCGCTGTTCGCAACGCGAGCTCGAGATCGGTGGCTCTACCCTCTTTCTCGACCAGGTCGACCAAGTGCTGCCGGTCCTCTGGATCGGCCCAGAGCCCGAGCTCGACCGTCGTCTTGCCCACGGCGTCGTCGTAGCTGTGCTCGAACATCCGCTCGAACTCCTGGTTCACGTCGTAGATACGGCCATCCTCCGGGTCGCTGACCACGATTCCGACCGGGACTGACATGAACACCGCGAGCAGCTTTTTCTCGGAGTCGGCCAGCGCCTCCTCGGCTAGCTTGCGCTCGCTGATGTCGATGCCGAACGAGGCTGTTCCGATCGCCTTGCCCTTTCGCCGGAGAACGCTGTTACGCCAGACGATGTAGCGCTCCTCGCCGCTCTTGGACACGATCGGGTTCTCGAAACTGTCCAAAGCGCCCTTGGCGGTCAAGCTCTGGAACTCCTCCCAGACCTCCGGGTAGCGGTCCTTCGGAGTCAGCAGCTCGAACCAGTTCCCGCCGTCGAGCTCCTCGCGGCTGTAGCCGGTGACCTTTTCGACGACCTGGTTCGTGTAGCGGATCTTCCCCTCAGCGTCGAGGATGACGACGATCGCGTCGATCGTGTCGATCAGCTCCAGCAGCGACTCGCGGCCGGCGAGCGAAGACTCCTCTGCGCGTCTGTCTTTTGCCATCGCCGATCAACACCCCGCCGCTCGGAAGGATTGCCCACTCTCAACAGAAGGAGACGCGCTAGAAGAACGCGCCGGCGAAGGTGTATCTCGAAGCCTGCTTTCGCGTGGCCTCTCCGTGGATGTGCGGCGGTTCTCTCTCATCCCAACCTCGCGCCGAACCGGCGGACGTCGGTCGGCAGTGGTGCGAGCTTTTCTCGATTGGCGCTGGTCGAGTAATCGGCTCGATTATCGATCAGGTGAGCCGCCCTGTCTACGAGAGCGCTTTTGAACTCACGAAGTGCGCAGCTCGGCGACGGTCACGCCGCGCGGCGCCAGCGCGATTCGTTCCAGCGGCTTTCCGGTCGAGAGGTCGTGCAGCGAGGAGCCGTCATCGAGCTCTGGTTCGAGTTCCAGCGGGCCTGGGTTGTAGCTGACGAAGAAGGCGAACACCTTGCCGTCGTCGCGGACCAGACGGTCAACGTGGACGTCGGGGCGCTCGGTCCGAACCGGGGCCATGGCACCCGCCTCGCGCGCCAGCGCCTGATAGAGGCGAACGGTGTCGTCGGGATTCACGCGCTCGCCCAGCGCCGCCATGTACTCCAGCGGATATGCGGAAAGCACGATCGAGCCCGAGCCGACGCGGCGCCGAATCAGCGCCGGGTTCCCCTGCGAGCTCGTGGCGACGACCTCCGCCGTCACGGGCTCCAGGGGCAGGAACGAGCGTCCGTCGCTGGAGCCGCGGGCGCGGAAGCGAAGCTCCTCGCCGGCGCCCAGCCCGCCGAAATCCTGCTCGAAGCGCCAGACAATCTCGTCCTCGACGATCGGTGTGACGATCCCGTAGCGCAGCCGGTGGCGGACGCCGAAGAACGCGTTCAGGTCGGGATGCCAGAGACCGGGGTGGAAGGGCTGGTCTCCGGGGCCTTGACCGGTGAAGTAGGAGACGAAGACGGTGGCCCCGGCTTCGGCTCGCCGCTCGAGGTCCTGCCAGCCCGGCCCGGTCAGCATCTGAGCCGAGGGAGCGATCAACAGCGCGGCCTCCTCGCTGATTCCGTCCAGCTCGCGTGTAAGAGCGGGCGCCAGGTCGGCGGCGCGCGCGCTGACATAGGACTGCAGCAGGCAGTCGCGCACAAGGAACCGGATCTCGGCGTCGATGAAGGGATAGGCGACCTCCAGATAGGAGCTGACGACGATCGCCGCCTTGGTCTCGGCGCGCTCGCAGCGGTCCAGCTCGATCTCGTTCAGCAGCTTGCCGAAGGCGACCAGCTCGCCGAATTGAGGCTTTGGATTTCCCTTTGCGTCGACCAGCCCGAAGCGCAGCTCGAAGGCATGGTGGCGGTAGGGATCCTTGTCGACGCGATCGAAGTCGGTGTTGTTCCAGGCGACCCAGCCGGTCGCGCCGGCCAGTAGCGTCGTCGCCAGTACCTGGCGGTAGTAGTCGGCGATCGCCTCGTCGTCGGCGAAGGCCGAGGTGGCGCCGAACTCCTCCATGATCACCGGCAGCCCGAAATGGTCGAGCTCACAGACGAAGGCGGCGGTGAGCAGCTGGCGCCATTCGTCGCGCTCGTGCGGGTAGACGTGCGGGCCGACGTAGTCGACGACGTCCTTCAACTCGCGGATGCGGAAGCCGTTTTCCTTGCCGCTCGTCTCGATGCCCCAGGCGCCGTCTCCCGCCGAAACCGGCTGAGTGCCGCCGCCGTCCCTGACGGCCTGCACCAGTGTCTTGACCCAGCCCGTGACCGCCTCGTGCTCACCGGCGCCGCCATACAACGGCATCTCGTTCGAGAGCAGCCAGGCCGTTACGGCGGGATGCGTTGCGAAGCGGCCAACCACCTCGCGCACATAGAGCGATTGCTGCTCGAGCATGAACGGGTCGGAGTAGAGATCTCGTCCCTCGCGCCAGGCCGGGTCGAAATCATCGCCCGACATGTGCCCGACGATGAAGGTCGGGATCGTCTTCATCCCGGTCTTCGCGCAGATGTCCAGGAAGGTTCCGTAGAGGGCCAGGAGGTTTTCGTCGAAGACGCCCGGCTCGGGCATGAACTGCGGCCAGACGAGGAAAGAGCGGGTCAGCCCGATCCCGTGCTCTTTCAGCTGGCGCAACTCCTCCTCGACCACCGCCGCGTCGAACTCCAGCCACATCTCCGGCCCGCCCGCCCGTGACCAGTAGTTGACTCCGAGCCAGATTTCCGGCTGCGAGTCGCTGCCAAGCTTGAGATTCGGACGCTTCACTCCAGACTCCCTTCGCGGTCGACCCGATCGGCCGCCTTGTCGCCGCACTGCCTGGATCGTAGTCGCTTGCGATCGAGGCGCACGCGCTAGCGGCGAATCGTGACGGTCCTGATCACCGCGTTCCTGGGTGAGTAGCTAAGGATCGGTCAAGCGCCGTTCCTCGGCGGAGCGCCGAACCGTCTCGGCAATCCGCTCGGCCCGTTTCGCCGGGCTTCTCACGTTGTTGATCCAGTAGAGGAACGCCTTCCGCGCCGAGGGCGAGAAGGACTCGAAGCGCTCGAGCGCGTGTGGGTTCGACGCCAGCGCCCGGGCGAGATCGTCGGGGACGATCATGTCCTCCACGTCATCGAGGGCGTTCCAGCTTCCGTCTGCCTTCGCAACCTCGATCGCCGCCAGGCCGGCCGGCGCCATCTTCCCTTTGGCCTCGAGCCGCGCCACCCGCTCCTTGTTTGTTCGCGACCAAATGCTGCTTGGCTTCCGGCGCGCGAACAGCTGCTTGTAGCGGTGCTCGTCGAGCCTGCGCGCGGTGCTGTCGATCCAGCCGAAGCAGAGCGCCTCCTCGAGCGCCTGCTCGTAGGTCAGACTCGTGACGGGATTACCCTTCTTCCCGATCGTCAGCCAGACGCTCGGCGCCGTGCCGGCGTTTCGCTCCAGCCAGGCGCGCCATTCGCTGCGGTTTCGTGGCTCCAGCAGCTCCATTTCGTTCGGCGCACTCATCCCCGCCTTGCCTTTTCTCGCTCCTCACTCGCATACTGCCGAACGCGGCGGTCGAGCCATCCCTTTCCGTCGCGCCCGAAATAGTCGATATTCGGGCCATGACGCAACGATCGAAGAGCCGCGACCATCGAACGGGATGTCCGCAGTGAGCGAACGACGCCTGACCGTGTACTTCGTTGGCCTCGGCGTTCTCTTCGGGCTCTTGATTCTGGCCGCGTTCCTCGGCCGCTCTCTCCTGTCCGGCGCCATCAACAAGGAGGCATGGACAAAGCAGAACGAGCTCGTGCTCACGGCCTTGCCGCTCTATCCGGGCGCCGTCGAGGCGCGCGCGCCTTACTCCACCGGTGTGCCCGATTCGACGGCCAAGATCAAGACGGCGGACGGCGGTCCCTTCCGAGGTTACTGGACGACGCACACCTATACGTTGCCTCTCGGCGCCCGGCCCGACCTCGTGCTCGATTACTACGCCGAACGCCTCGGAGGCTGGAGCTTCGAGCCGGTGCCGGGGTCGATTTGCGAGGTCTCATACAGGCGCGGCCGCGCGCTGCTCGACCTGAAGGCCTGCGACGGCTCGCTGGAGCTCCGAGTCAACTACCGGGAGCACGACAGCTAGCCCGTCTAGCGCCCGTTGGCCGAGAAGTGCTGGTAGTCGCGATCGCCGCTCCAGTAGCCGCCCCAGCCCCAGCCGGCCGAGCGGAAGGCGTCAACCAGCTCTCCGCCCGAATATGCCATTCCCGGCCTGACGCGAGAGCGGTTCAGGTAGGGGCGGCTGGCGCGGTGCGCAACCGAACCGCTCGCCGTCACGTAGGGGTTCTCGATCGGATTGATGTCGATCGCCAGGCCGTAGGCGTGGTTCGACCAGCTCGACGAGCCCGTGGCGGGGCGGCAGTTGAAAGCCGAGCTGTTGTCGGCCTCGATCGAGCGGAAATCGCTACCGCCGTAGGCGTCCACGAGTTGCATGCGCCGGATCGGGAAGTTCGCCCGGTAAAGCCGCCGGAAGACCACTAAGACTCGGGTGGCCACGCTACGGTTGACGACCAGGCGGCCCGTGTGGGAACGGCCGTCGAAACCGTGGTAGCTGAGAGTGAGCAGGCGCAGTCCGCTCAGCGGTACGGGACAGCCGCGATGCCAGGAAACGCCGGTCATTCGGGCCTTGAGCGTCGGCGTGAGCGGGGAGGTCGTACCCCGGAAGCTAGGCGGGCCGGCGGCGGCGCCGGCAACAAAAGACGTGGCGAGCGTCACTAAAAGAAGCGCCGAGCAAAGAATGAGGCGTTTCATCGAGACGATCAGGTTAGCGTCCCGGCCGAGTCGAAGGTCAAGAACTAAAGGGCTACTCGCCACCGCCAACTCCGGCTGATACGCACGCTCGTGGCCTAGCTGACGTTTCCAAAGCCGGGTTCGCGGCGAAAACCTCGCCCATCACTGGGCGTGATTCTCACACTTGGGGTGCGTTTATCAAATGAGGTGATAGGTATGGGACCCACACATCAGAGGACGAAGACCGCACGGAGATCCCGGGGGCTCTTTGCGTTCCTCCTCGTTACCGTTGCTGCAGCGATCGTCGCCGGTTCGGTCTCGGCGTCAGCTACTTCGCCGCGCAAGCACGAGGCTGTACCGAAGGGCTTCAACAAAGCCGGGGACATCCTCGTCACCGACCAGTTCAACAATCGAGTGCTCGAGATCAACCCGAAGACGCAGAAGATCGTCTGGAGTTTCGGTACGGGGAGCGCCTTCGCCGGGAGCACTACGGTAATCGCCCCGAACGACGCCGAGCGCATCCCCGGCGGTCGCACCCTGATCGCGGGCACGGGCGTACCGGCTGGGACCAAGGGCTATCCGCCGGCCGGCGCCATTGACAACCGCGTTTTCATCGTCAACGCTCAAAAGAAGATCGTCTGGCAATACGGCGTGGGGGGTCTCACCGGGAACCGGCCCAACCAGCTGAACACGCCGGTCTCGGCGGTCTATCTTCCCAACGGTCATGTCCTCATCACCGATCAGGGCAACCAGCGTGTGATCGAGGTCAACAAGGCCAAGAAGATCGTCTGGCAATACGGGACGACGAGCGTCCCCGGATCGGGAGCCAACCACCTGGACACGCCGAACAGCGCTGAACTACTTCCGAACGGCCACATCCTGATCGCGGACGAGACCAACAACCGGGTGATCGAGGTCACCAGGGCCAAGAAGATCGTCTGGCAATACGGGTCGCCGGACGACGCTGACTCGATCTTGCACGGCGCCGCCTTTGCCAGCAGGCTTCCCTCGGGCAACACGTTGATCTCGGATTCGGCGAACAACCGGATCATCGAGGTCAACATGAGCAAGCACGTCGTCTTCAACTACCCGACCAACAAGCAGCCGGGAAGTCTCGCCGGCCCGAACCCGACGCGTGCCGTGCAGCTGACAAACGGCTCGATACTGATCACTAACCAGTTCGACAATCAGATTCTGATCGTCAACCGCGCGAAATCGATCGTTTATCGCTACGGCAAGATCGGAGTGGTCGGTAAGGCGCACGGCTTCTTGAACGGGCCCTACAGCGCCTATGTAATCGGCGACTACACGGGTATGACAAAGCCGTAGAACTGCTTGGATCGGCATAGATCGCCGGGATATGGGGAGGCTCTCCGCGAGCGGTAGCTCGGAGGGCCTCCTCGCATTTCGACCCGGGATCGACCTCGAGCGATCGGGTCTTCTCGGAGTCGGCGGCTACTCGTCCCAGCCGAGTCGCTCCAGCTCCCGCCCGATCGGCGGCGCCAGCTTGGCATGGCCGGAGGCGTTCGGGTGCAGCCCATCCACGAAATCTGCCGGCGAGAGCAATCCGTACAGGCTCAAGAACTCGGCGCCGTGCTCTCGCGCCAACTCCTCGATCACTCGGTTGAACGCGATCACCTGCGCGTTTCGCACGCCGTGCGACTCGTTCGCCTCGTCGACGCCCGGCAGCCCGAGCGCGAGAATTCGCGGCGTGAATCGCTCGGCCTCCGAGAGGATGCTGTCGTAGCGCTCGCGGAAGAGGGCGCCGTCGGTTCCTTCCGTGCCGTGCCAGCCCAGGTCGTTGGCTCCGATCGCGATCACGATCACGCTCGCGTTGCGAGCCGCCGCCTCACCCGCGAGCCGCCGCAGTAGCTGCTCGCTGCGATCGCCGTCGACGCCGAGGTTGTAGACCGAGATCTTCCCGCGCGCGTTCAGATCCAGCCTCAGTCGCGCGACCCAGCCACCCGCCTCGCGGTCGTCGGAGCCGACGGCGATCGAGTCGCCGAAGACGCAGAGCGTCGGCCAGTCGATGAGCTCGTTCGTCTGCATCTTCTCGAGCGGCGGTTGCACCGGAAGCCGATGATAATGGTCGCGGCCTTGCATCCCCGCCCCGCGCAACGGAGAATTCTCGTAGGAGGTTGCCACATGGAGTTCCTGACCGTCGAGATCGAAAAGCCCGAGGACGTGAACGTGATCCTCGGCCAGTCCCACTTCATCAAGACCGTCAACGACGTCTACGAGGCGCTTGTCGGCAGCGGGCCGCACCTGCGTTTCGGGCTCGCCTTCTGCGAGGCCTCGGGGCCGTGCCTCGTGCGCCGCGCCGGCAACGACGAGGAGCTGACGGCGCTGGCGGTAAAGAACGCCAGCGCGATCGGCGCCGGGCACTCGTTCATCGTCTTCCTGCGCGAGGGCTTCCCGGTCAACGTCCTGAACCAGCTCAAGCAGGTGCCGGAGGTTTGCCACATCTTCTGCGCCAGCGCCAACCGGGTGGAGGTCATCGTCGCCCAGACCGAGCTTGGCCGCGGCATCGCGGGAGTGGTGGACGGTGCCAGTCCGCGCGGGGTCGAAACCGAAGACGATGTCGCCGCTCGCCACGACCTGCTGCGCAGGATCGGTTACAAGCTGTAACCGGGCGTTTCGGAGTCGTCACAGAAACGGCACCCCGGGGTGTGCTTTCCCATCGTTCGGGACGGTATCTTCAAACGACCCCGCGGGCGGGTGGCTCGGAGGAGGGCGAAGTGAGAATTGCCCGGGAGAAAGCGCCTCCGTTCAGCGCATCTGTATCCGGTTCCCGGTGATGAAACCGGCCGCGGGCGAGCAGAGGTAGGCGATCACCTCGGCCACATCCTCGGGTTGTGCGTAGTGACGAAGCGGACTGGCGGCTATTGCTTCGCGCTCGACCTCGGGCGTGAACCAGCCGGAGTCCGTGTGGGGTGGATGAACGAGGTTGGCGGTCACTCCCTGTTCGCCGAGCTCCCAGGCGGCTGAGAGGGTGAGGCTCTCGAGGGCGGCCTTGGCGGCACCGTAGGAGACCTCGCCCGGGAAGCCGTCGCGCCCACCAGAGGTGAGTGAGACGATCCGGCCCCAGCGGGCGCCGCGTTCCGCGTGACGGCGGGCGAACTCGGCGATGAGCAGAGCTGACGCGCGAGCATCGACGGCGAACTGGGCATCGAACGCGTCTGTCGTGACGGGATGGAGCGGTCGGCCAACCTGATCTTCGCGCCCGCCCGAGAAGCTGTCGGGACACTGCCAGCCGGTCGCATTCAAAACCAGGATCTCGACCGGCCCCAGCCCTCTCTCGGCGTGCTCGAACAGCCGCGCCGGCGCGAGCTCGTCCACCAGGTCGGTCTCCAGCGCGTCGGCGCGGCCGCCCTTGAGGCGGATCGCGTCGACAACCTGCGAGCCGTCGCGCGAGCGCGCCTCGCGGTAGGCCGGCGGAAAGGTCGAGTCGTCTTCCGGATCGGTCATCGACAGATAGGCGACGAGAACGGCGGCGCCGCGGCGCGCGAGCGAGACGGCGGTGGCCGCCCCGATTCCCATGTTGGCGCCCGTGACGAGCGCCGTGCGCCCGCTCAGATCGTGCGGGGCCGAACTGGTACGAGTGGACATCTGATCCTCCGGAGTGAGAAAGGGGTACTAGGGACGGATAGGAATCAGCGATGTCGCACGACGGAGTGATTCTCTCATAGGACGGAGATCGTGGCGAAAAAAGCGACGACGAGCGAGAGCGGGCGGTCGAGCGCCTGCTCAGCGTCTGGCGCGGAGAGTTCTTGGCCGGAGGGATTGTCGGCGGGCTCGCCTACGCGGTCGGTCTCGCCTTCACCTGACAACGGGGCATGGAGCGAGTTTTCCGGCGCACGAAGCGGGGCAGAAGTCATCTGCCAAACGGGGAGGGAAACATGAGGAGTATCTGGAACGGCGCGATTTCCTTCGGGCTCGTCACGATTCCGGTCAAGCTATACGCGGCGACGGAGGAGAAGGACGTCTCCTTCCACCAGGTTCATGCCGCCGACGGCGGGCGCGTTCGCATCCGCCGCGTCTGCTCGGTCGACGGCGAGGAGGTCTCCTACTCCGACATCGCCAAGGGTTACGAGCTTCCGAGTGGCGAGGTGGTCATTCTCACCAACGAGGATTTCGCCGACCTGCCGCTTGCCAGCTCGCGCATCATCGACGTGCTCCAGTTCGTACCGCTCGAGCAGGTCGATCCGATCTACTTCGCTCGCAGCTACTACCTGGAGCCCGACGAGCCCGCGACCAAGGCGTACAAGCTCCTGTGCGAGGCGCTCGAGCGTTCGGGCAGAGTGGGGCTCGTGAAGATCGCCTTGCGCCAGCGCGAGTCACTGGCGACGTTGCGAGTACGCGACGGCGTGCTGGTGCTGGAGATGATGCTCTGGCCCGACGAGATCCGGAAGGCGGCCTTCGAGTCGCTCGATCAGGAGACCGAGCTTCGGCCGCAGGAGCTGGAGATGGCAAGCACGCTGATCGATGCGCTGGCAGGCGACTTCGAGCCCGAGCTGTACGCCGACACTTATCGGGAGGCTCTGAAGGCGCTGATAGACGCCAAAGTCGAAGGCCGCGAGTTGATCGCGCCGCCGGCAGCCGAGGAGAGGGGTGTAGTCGTCGATTTGATGGCGGCGCTCGAGAAGAGTGTCGAGGCCGCGCGCCGGCAACGCGCCGGGAACGGGGACGGCACGGGCGCCCGCAAGCCGGTCGCCAAGCGAGCGGCGCGGCGCAGGTCGGCCTGAGGCAGCGCGATGGCCGCGACCGAGACGCAACGGAAGCCACTCCCCCGGATAGCGCCGATGCTGGCGCAAACGACGAAGAATCTTCCCAGCGACGAGCGCGGTTGGGCCTTCGAGTTCAAGTGGGACGGAGTTCGGGCTCTCGCCTATCTGGAAGGCGACGGGCTCAAGGTGCTCTCGCGCAGCGGGCGCGTCGTGACCTCCACCTATCCCGAGCTGCAAGGCCTGCACGCAGCGATGCACGGTAGTGAGGCGATCCTCGACGGAGAGATAGTGGCGCTCGACGAGCAAGGGCTGCCGAGCTTCGGAGTCCTGCAGGCGCGCATGAATGTGACCAGGGTCGAAAAGGCTCGCAGGTTGGCGCTCGAGCATCCGGTCGCGTTCGTGGTTTTTGACCTGCTTTACCTGGACGGCGACAGCCTGCTCGAAGCTCCGTACTGGAAGAGACGAGGACTGCTGCAATCACTCGAGCTGTCCGGCACGAACTGGCATGTGCCGCCCTTCTTCGAGAAGGGCGGAGCCGAGCTCCTGCGCACCTCGCGCGAGCAGGGCCTTGAGGGAGTGGTCTGCAAGCGCCTGGACTCCCCGTACCTTCCCGGGCGCCGCTCGGGCGACTGGCTGAAGATCAAGCACGAGCGCGTTCAGGAGGTCGTGATCGGTGGCTGGCGCCCGGGGGCCGGGCGCCGCTCGCGCGGCATCGGCTCGCTCCTCGTCGGCTTCTACGAGGGCCGCAACCTCGTTTACGCCGGACGGGTCGGAACGGGCTTCAACGAGGAAGCCCTCGACGACCTGCTGGGACGGTTGACGTCACTGGAGCGCCCGGAGTCACCCTTCGCCGAGGGCGTGCTGCGCGCCGAAGCCCGTGACGCGCACTGGGTCGAGCCGCGACTGGTCGGAGAGGTTCGCTTCGGCGAGTGGACGGCGGGCGGGCGTCTGCGCCAGCCCGTCTGGCGCGGACTTCGCTCGGACAAACGGCCGCGAGAAGTCAAGCGTGAAATCTGATCCTTTCAGTGTTCGGGTCGGAGGCCGCCGGTTACGGGTCTCCAACCTCGACAAGGTGCTCTATCCGGCTACCGGCTTCAGCAAGGGTGAGGTGATCGACTACTACACCCGCGTCGCGCCCGTGCTTCTGCCGCATCTGAAGAACAGGCCGCTGACGCTGAAGCGCTACCCGCACGGCGTAGGTGGCGAGTTCTTCTACGCTAAGAACGTGCCCGCCGGCGCGCCCTCTTGGGTGCGCACGGTGAAGCTTCCCTCTCCGGGCTCGAGCAAGAACCGCGACGAGGTCGAGTACGTAGTCGCCGACGAGCTGGCGACGCTCGTCTGGACGGCGAATCTGGCGGCGCTCGAGCTGCACGCACCGATGTGGCGCCTGAACGCCGGGCACGAGCCCGCTCCACCCGATCTGATGGTCTTCGATCTCGATCCGGGCGCGCCGGCGACGATCGTCGAGTGCTGCCGGGTGGCCGAGCTCGTCCGCCAGGTGCTCGACGCAGACGGTCTGTCCGCACTACCCAAGACGAGCGGCTCGAAGGGCTTACAGCTCTACGTGCCCCTGCGCCCGGACCGGCCCTGGAAGGACGTACACCAGTACGCGCGCCGCCTGGCCGAGCGACTCGAGCGCGAGCATCCGGAGCTCGTCGTTTCGAACATGAAGAAGGCGTTGCGTGGAGGAAAGGTCCTCGTTGACTGGAGCCAGAACAATGCCGCCAAGACAACGGTCGTCGTCTACTCGCTTCGCGCCCGTGAGCGTCCGGCGGTCTCGACACCGGTCAGCTGGGGCGAGGTCGAACGCTGCCGCAAGCCCGACGATCTCGTCTTCCTCTCCGGCGACGTGCTCGAGCGCATCGAAAGGCAGGGCGACCTGTTCGCGCCCGCGCTCCGACCCGAGCATTCGCTGGCGGCCTAGAGAGAACGGCACCGGCCATGCGCCGCGCATGGAACCGGTGCCGCTCTCTTCGGGTCGGCTAGCTTTCGCGCTGCTTGCGTACGCGCCGGCGTCGCGGCTTTGTTTCCAAAGTCGTGCTTTCCGGCTCCTTCTTTTCGCCGGTCGGCGCACCGAGATCGTCCACCGACTGCAGATACTCGTCGCGCGTCATCTCGCCGCGCGCATACCGCGCGCGAACGATCGCCAGCGGCTCGTCGGGAGTTCCGTGGTGTTCCCAACCGTGCCGGCGGTGATAACGCCGGTGCCGGCAGCGATCGGCGAGTAGCAAGAGGACGACGACCAGGATCGCGATGACGACTCCGAGAATCGCCCACTCGATCGAGCTCGGTCCCGTATCGCGCATGTGCTCGGAGAAGCCGTTGGCTCCACCGTGCCTCATCATTAGCCCAAACAGGCCTTGGTTTCCGTTCATGACTTCATGATCGCGATCGCCAGGTTAAGCGCGACCCATCTTCAGGTTAAGGTCTGGATAATGCCGCGCGGTTCATTTCGCCCGACGTCGGGGTAAACTGGCCCGGTGGAAGGGGTGCCGCCGCCGAACAAGCAAGCGAAGGCCCTCTTCGCACCGATCGCGCCGAACTACGATCGCTACGCCAGCTTGCTTTCATTCGGCCAGGATCCTCGTTGGCGCCGTTTCCTCGTGTCGCGCATCGAAGCCGGCCCCGGCGACACGGTGCTCGACGTGGCCACGGGCACGGCCGCCGTTGCAATCGAGATCGCCAGGCGCACCGGGGCGCACGTCGTCGGGATCGATCAGAGTCCCGAGATGCTTGCGCGCGCGAGAGAGAGGATCGCCCGGGCCGATCTCGGCGAACGGATCGAGCTGCGCGAAGGCCGCGCCGAGTCGCTGCCTTTCGACGACGGCTCCTTCGCGGCGCTGAGCTTCACGTATCTGCTTCGCTACGTCGCCGATCCCGCAGCGACGATGAGCGAGCTGGCTCGGGTGGTTCGTCCAGGAGGTGTCATCGCGTCACTCGAGTTCGGTGTTCCGCCGCGTCCGCTTACGCGCGCCGCCTGGGAGCTGTATGTGCGCATTGGTCTTCCCGCGGCTGGGGCGTTGGTCTCGGAGGGCTGGAAAGAGGTGGGACGCTTCCTCGGCCCGAGCATCCGCGGGCTTTACGCCGACGGCGGGTTGGAGCGAGTCCTCGACTGCTGGCTCGCGGCTGGGATCAAGGAGCTGCGCTACAGGAGGCTCTCGTTCGGCGGAGGGATCGTCATCTGGGGGCGGCGGAAGTGACGTCGGCATCCCGTTCCCGCCCGGCCTTTTACGCGCTCGACTCGGGCGGATGGCGCGACTACGTCACGCTTCTGCACCCGCCGTACACACTCTGGCATCTCTCCTATGTGGCCATCGGCGCCTCGCTCGCTCCCGGGCTGCAAGCGCATCGGCTGGTCTGGGGCCTAGTGGCCTTTTTCCTCGCCATGGGGGTGGGCGCGCACGCCCTCGACGAGCTGAACGGGCGGCCGCTCAGGACGCGAATTCCGGCCTGGGTGTTGATTGCGGTCGCGATCGTTTCGATCGGCGCCGCGACGGCGATCGGGGTCGGCGCGGCGCTCGCCTGGACGCTCTGGCTGGTGCCCTTCGTAGTCTTCGGCGCCTTCATCGCCGCCGCCTACACGCTCGAGCTCGTTGGCGGTCGCTTTCACGGCGATCTCTGGTTCGCGCTCGCCTGGGGCGCCTTTCCCGTGCTCACGGCCTACGTGGGCGCCAGCGGAACTCTCCGAGCCGAAGCGCTCCTGGCGGCGCTCTTCGCTGCTCTTCTCTCCGCCGCCCAGCGCCGGCTCTCGACCCAGGTGCGCAACATACGCCGGCGCGTCAGCGCGATATCCGGCTCGCTCGTCTACAACGACGGCAGCGTCGAAGCGATTGACGAACGCACGCTCCTGGCCACTCCCGAGGCCGCTCTGCGGGCTCTGAGCGTTTCGGTCGTCGCGCTTGCCGCTGCGCTCGTGGTGCTCAGGCTCTCCTGAGCCGAGTGGGCGCCGGTTCGGGTACTAGACTCCTCGCCATGTGGGATGTCCTCAGCTGGCACAACGGCACTCTGAGCATCGCCTGGTGGGCCGTGCTGGTGCTCGTCGTCTTCCTGCTCGGCATGGCCGGGCACGGCGGCGGACACCATCACAAGCACTAACGGCGAGCGTCGGATTTCTCGTTCTCGATCTCGGTGCAAGCTCGGACGGAGAGCCGCAGAAACGCGCCCAATCGCGGTTCACAAACGAGCTCCTGGGGGAGCGATCAGATCGGCCAAGCGAGCTGAGCCAACCGGAAGTCTTCCCCCTCCGCGGTACGACGTGAAATACGTATTTTCCCGTATTGAAGTTCGTGAGGAAGCGTGGGAAGATCATCGAGCGTCGAGCACGGAACGCGAGTAGGTTGAACCTCATCCAAGGGGCAACGGAAGAGCCGGAAACGGCAAGGCCGAGGTTCTTA
This sequence comes from Thermoleophilia bacterium, assembly GCA_017882615.1. Lineage (GTDB taxonomy): Bacteria > Actinomycetota > Thermoleophilia > Gaiellales > Gaiellaceae > Fen-549. The sequence goes on along the minus strand of JADGPD010000007.1, from coordinate 23,333 downwards.
GGAAGAGGGGACGAAAGCGTCACCGGCTCGACGCTTTTTTGTGCGCAAAATCGAAGAGAGCGTTTTACCGCCTCTTCGGTGATAGAAAAGCGCGCAGCTAGCTGGCGCTGACGGCTTGCGCTTCGGCGAGCTCTACGGCGCCTTCGCCGACTAACGAAACCTCGGCGTCGGGATACAAGACGCTCCAGACGCGCAAATAGATTGCGATCTCTCGCCGCGTCATCTCGCCGGCCTTGCCCGTATCGGGAGCGAGGAGCTCGATCTCGTTGGGACCAGAGACAATTGTTGCCTGGCCGAGGCTTTCCAGGAAAGAAGCCAGACGTTCTGTATAGATCGTGTCGCCTAGTCGCAGTTGCATGATTCCGCAGGTTGGGGCTAGTTCTAGTGTCGTCAGGCTGGGGGAACCGCGCATCGCTCGATAGGAGTAATCGCGAAAAATCGATGAAGCCGCGCGTTTCCGGCGTTTCTTGCTCGAAGTTTGTCATATGTAGCTCGCAGCACATGTTCGCTATGGGCTGGTTGCGCAACACATACTTTTGCTAGCCTTGCGGAGCTGATGTCGCTTCGGTGACGTCAGGCCGAGGCGGCCCGACCGAATTCTCGCGGGCGCCATCGGTCGTCGTTGTCGCGTAAGGAGTAGTTGTTCGTGATTCGAAGAAGCGCTTTGCGCGTTCTTGTATCCGCGCTCGTGATCATCGTCCTACTTGCCCCGGCACTTGCCGGCGGCGCCAGCAAGCGAACGTCCGAGTTTCGGGCGATACGGCAGTTGAGGCATACGACCTGGCACTGGCAAAGCGTCATGGGCGTAGCGAAGACGCCGGTCAGCAACGCGGCTCTCAGGGCGTCCAGTACGAAGTACCGTCGCTGGGTTCTCAGGCTTTGGCAGCAGCGGGCCACCCGCGTGCGGCGGATGGCAATGAGCGTGCCTCATGAATCGCAGTGGTTGTGCATTCATCGCGGCGAGGGCTCCTGGGCGGCCAACACCGGCAACGGTTACTACGGCGGCCTGCAGATGGACCTTTCCTTCCAGCGCAACTACGGCGGCTATCTACTGCGCGCAAAGGGGACGGCTGATCACTGGAGCCCGAGAGAGCAGATGTGGGTGGCGGAACGGGCTTACAAGAGCGGTCGGGGTTTCTATCCGTGGCCGAACACTGCTCGTGCCTGCGGCCTGATCTAGCGGCCCGTCAAACGATCTTCTTTCGGCGCCGGGCCGCTTAACGCGGCCGGTTTATGCCTGCGCCTGCCGACTTACGGTCGGCGAGCTTGCGCTCGAGCATCGCGGGGGGGGGGCTTGGCTCGGTTGCGAGCAGACCGGTAAAGGGGAAGTATTCCTTGCGTGACCTGGGCGAAGTTGATCCGGAAGAACCTGCTGCGTCGCCCAATGCGCACGGCGCTGACGGCGGCCGGGGTATCAATCGGCGTCGGCCTGATCGTTGCGCTGCTGTCGATCACCAACGGCGTTGCGAATACGGCCAACCAACTCATTCATCTGGGCCGCGCGGATTTTGGGCTCTTCCAGTCGGGCACGACCGATTTGACCAAGTCGCTTCTGCCTCAGTCGCTGGAGCCCCGGATCAAGAAGGAGCCGGGCGTACAAGAGGTGGCCGGGATCGAGCTCTACATCACCACGGTTGACAAGCAAACCTCTTTTCTCGTGCTCGGGATACAGCCGGGCCAGTTTCCCTGGCGGCGGCTCGTTCTCGTGCGCGGGAGGCTCCCCGGGCAAAACGAGATCGTCGTCGGCGACGGGGCGCTCAGCTCCCTGCACGCAAAGCTCGGCGGCACGCTGAAGATCAAAGGTTTTAAGGGAGCGCCGGCCTTCAAGTCGGTCACGCGCAGCTTCCGCGTCGCCGGCGTCTACCACACGGGCGACCCGTCGGAGGACAGCGGCGGCGTGATGCAGCTCTCCGCGCTGCAGAAGCTGAGCAACCACCCGGGCGAGATAACGACCATCGCGATCACCGTGACCCCGGGGCGGCCGTCGAGCGAGGTGGCCAAAGAAATCGCCAGCACGATCCCCGGGATATTGCCGGTGGCCGAGCCGGGCCAGGCCGTCAAGGTCGACACGCAGAGCCGGCTCTTGATCAGCGCCGGCTGGATCTTCTCGCTGCTCGCGCTGATAGTCGGCGGCATCGGCGTCATGAACACAATGGCGATGTCGGTGTCCGAGCGCACGCGCGAGATCGGCATCTTGCGGGCGATCGGCTGGCCGGCCTACCGCATTGCGGCCCTGATCGTGAGCGAGGCGATCGGCATCTGCATGCTCGCGTTGGGTATCGGGCTGGGAGTTGGAGTGCTGGCGGCACGCCTGTTCACGAGCTACGGCTTGATCTCGACCTTCGTCAGCCCGGATTTCACGGCCGGCGTTTTCGCCTGGGGACTGGCCTTCTCGCTAGGAGTCGGGCTCTTTGGCGCGATCTACCCCGTGGTGCGGGCGATCAGGCTTGCTCCGGTAGAGGCCCTGCGTAGGGAGTAGGCGGTTGGTCGAGCGGCTCTACGCGGCCGTCGCGCATACGGTAGGCGCGGTCTGCGGCGGCGGCCACTGCGACGTCGTTGGTGACGACGAGTGTGGTCATCTGATGCTGCTCGCGCAGCCGTTGCAGAAGCAACATGATCCGCTCGCCGGTAACCGAATCGAGCGCCCCGGTCGGCTCGTCGGCGAGAAGTAGACAGGGCCGATTCGCGAGCGCGCGCGCGATCGCCACCCGCTGGCGCTCACCGCCGGAGAGCGTTCCCGGGTTAGCGTCAAGGCGATGCGACAACCCCACTTCTTCGAGCAGCTCCTGCGCGCGGGCTTCTCGCTCCTTCCTCGAGTGATGGCGTCCGAGCATGGGCAGCTGAACGTTCTCGAGCGCGCTCAGGGTCGGGATCAAGTTGGAGAGCTGAAAGACAAAGCCAACGACTCCGGCTCTGTACTCCGAGGGATTGCTCAGGTTCTCGATCCGGTGAGGACCGACTCTGATCGAGCCCGAATCAGGCCTGTCGAGGGCGCCGATCAGGTTGAGCAGCGTGCTCTTACCGCTGCCCGATGGGCCCATGAGCGAGACGAACTCGCCGGGTTCGATATCCAGCGTTACGTCCTCGAGCGAGCGAATCAGCCCGCCCTCGAAGCTCTTGCGAACATGCTCGATGACGACCTGCACGCCGTGTCCGTTACTTGCGCTCACGTGTCCTCGCCGAATCGCTCAGTGGATCTCCGCGGTCGTTTCCGATGCTCCGACTATTAGGCGCACTCAATCGGCCAGCCGATCGGGACGGCCGATCAGGTGATTGTCTCACGACCGCTGTCGGTAATGACCGGTGTTCGGCGCCGGTCGCTTCACTTCTTCGCCACCGAGACGGCCCAGAGAAGCTTCTTCGCCTTTCCCTTGGCCTTGACGACCGCTTGCAGCGTCAACTGGTGACCGACCGCGCTCAGCGGCCAGGTGATGATCTCGTGGTGGCGCCCGACGAAGTGGTAGATCTTGCCGTTGTCGATCTGACCGACCCGCAGGCTGCCGAGCAGCACGTTCATCTGCAACGTCGCCGCGATCCGCTTACCGGAGAGGTCGGTGACGATGACGGTGATCGGCCAGTTCTTGTTCACGACCGGGTGGTGACTGGGCGCAGAGAAGGTCGCTTTGAAGGGAAGCGTTGAGGGAGTTGTCAACTTCGTCGTGATCGCGCTCGTTGCGCTGGAACTCCCGCCGCAAGCGGCCGCGAACGCGAGCGAGAAGGCAACAAGGAGAACTAGCCGTAGTGCTTTCCGCTGCATGTATTGATCTTATTAACCGGTCGCTCGGTTTGGGAATCTACAAACCCGCGCGCGGGAAGCGTGCTTTCGGCGGGTTTTTGGCCGGGCGGGTTTTTGGCCGGCCGGCCGAGAGCGTCAGCGCAAAATCGATCCCCAAGATGTCGTTTCGAGGCAAACGAGCGGACGGGGCTCGTGAGTCGAAACGACCGCTGGGCGGCAGCTCATTTCTAGAGCCTCAGTAAGAGCCTCCGCCACATGCGGTGACGCCGCCTAGAACGAGGAACAGGGCAACAAGCGCGAGCATTATGGAGGGTGATATCCAGCGAAACCTGCGTCTCATGAGTCCCTCTCTTTCTCCGATGATCGCCGTTTGATCGCGGCGGAGATGGTGTCGCAAACCTCTTGCCCAGACGTGGAAAGTGTTAACGCGCCGCCAGCGGCATAAGCGCCGGAAATGATGCCGCGACGGGAAGAGACGCGGTCGAGTCTCTGGTCGAGTGGTCGGCAGTCGTCCCATTACGGGACGAATCCTCACCGCTAGACGCTCTCTCAGACAGCCTAGAAGGCCCAATCCGAAACGCCTAGACTGAGCAGCTAGAGCATGGGAGAGATCCACGAAACCTGGACTTCGCGCGAGTTGCCGATCCTACGCGTCGCGCTGCGCCACTACGAGGCAGGAGAGCGCCCTGTCAGCCTCGAGCTGATTCGCGCCGAAACAGGGCTTTCAGCGGACCAGGTAACAATCGGCGCCGAAGCCCTCGCCGTTGCCGACCCTCCGTACCTCGAGGTTGCGTTCGGCGCTCGAGAAGTCGGGAGTAGAGCGACCAACGGCGACGTCACGAGAGTGCTCGAAAGGACACGGCGCGATCTCGGCTCCTGGCCGACTCCCGAGAACATGCTCGATGGCTTGATCGAAGCGCTCAACTCAGAAGCGGACAGAGCATCGGACGATCAGAAAAGCCGGCTGCACGCGGCGGCCGACGCCCTGAGCGGAGTAGCGCGCGAGATCGCGATACGAGTGATCTCCGGCCGCATCGGCCAATCTCACTAAGCGCGGTTCGACCGGCGTAGAAGGGTATCGCGCGCGACATCAACGGGAGAAACCTGTGACAGAATCGCGCAGTGAGCGTCGGGGCATCAGACTGGCGGCAGGAGGTCGGCTTGAACAAATCACCGCTGCGACGGATCCTCGGCGCCATCGTCGGCCGACTGTGCGCCCTCCCGGTGCTTCTCATCCACGCAGTTGGGTCGCTCGTAATCGGTAGGACGAGGTCTTTCCGCGCGACGAGCGAGGCGGTTTCGCTGCTGCCGGGCCCCCTGGGCACCGTCGTTCGCCGTTACGTCTATCGGGCGCTTCTCGCACGGTGCGGCAGTGGAACGTCGATCGGCTTCGGAACGGTGCTCACGTACCGCGATACCGAGCTCGGCGAGAGCGTGTACGTCGGTCGATTCTGCTCGCTGGGACTGACGTCGATCGGCGACGGCACCATGATCGGCAACCACGTCAGTGTTATCTCTGGACGGCACGGAATGGATCTGGGGCAACCCATGCGGGAGCAGGACGTCCGCGTGGAACGAGTGTCGATTGGTGCGGACTCGTGGATTGCGTCGGCGGCAACGGTGCTGGCCGATGTGGGCACCGGCGCTGTTGTGGCGGCGGGCGCGGTTGTGACGCACCCAGTCGAGCCCGGCATCGTTGTGGCCGGCGTGCCGGCCCGCCCGATCCGACATCGCGAGTAGCTGCCCTCGCGATGTGCGTTGCCGTTCTCCGAGTTGCTTCGGTGTGCCGCGGCGCCCTGGCCCGGTTGCGGGAACCACGAATCGGTCCATTGCGGCGCCAGGCGGGCATTCGGCCGGCTGACTCGATCTTACGAACCTAGTTCGTTCTAGTAGTCACGCCCGATCCTGAGTGCGCGATTCGGCGCGCTCGGGGCGGCCGGGTTCAACACGACGTCGTACGGCCGCATCATCTCGTTGTCCTCGTGGTCGACGATGTGGCAATGCCACACGTACCCGCGTACGCCTCCACCGCTGGCATCGAACGGGAAGGCGAGCTTGGACGCCGGCGCGTTAACGGCGACATCGGTCGGCGCGAAACGGACGACGAACCGGGTCACCTGGTTCGGTTGCGCCATCACGGTGTCCTTCCAGCCGGCCTCGTCGGGCGTGGGCGGCTGGATGCGGCCCTTGAGGTAAGGAGCAATATCCGGGTTCCCGCCGAACGTTCCGCCGGACGCGGCCGACGGCTGGTTGCTGAGTGGAGGCCCGAACTCCGGCTGGTATCGACCGCTCGGGAACGCCTTGCCATAGGCGCTCTTGTAAGCGTCCACGTTGAGGTTCTGGCGGTTCATGAGCTGGAACTGCACTAGATGCATGTGGATGGGGTGAGCGTCGATCGTCAGGTTGACGATCTCCCAGACCTCCGTGTCGCCCTCGCGCGGCTGCTCGGAGATACACAACGTCATCCCGTTGTATGTCACGGGCTTGAAGTCCGAACGCTTGCAGTTAGACGTAGCCATGTCGGCCCCGCCGTCATACGTCGAGTTGTTCACGATGACCTCCAGCGGGCCCCCCTCATACGAGGTTGACTTTCCGGTCGTCGGGTTGATGGCAACGCTCTTTTCCTTCTCGATCTCGTTGAGCGTGAGCGCGCGAACTTTAGCCGGGGATACCCCGCTGGCGAGAGTGCCGGAGTTGGGGTTGACGAGGCGGACGAGCTGCTGCTTGCCCGTCCGAATTGCGGTTCCGGCGGCGGGATTGAAGCTCGTGTCGTTGGCACCGCACTGCTGATTGGAGCAGGCGCCGACCTTGAACTCCATGATCCGGCCCGTAGTAGCCGGGTCGATCGGATCGCCCGACGGATACGGGGCTTTGGCGCTGTTCTTGAGCAACCACGTGCCGGAATACGACTTGCCGTTCGGGCCGTTCACGCCGCGCTCGAAGCCGTTGAAGTCCACGACGACCTCGTAGCGCTCGCCCGGCATCATGGTCAGCTGATTCGGGACGATTGCGTGGCCGTCGATCTTGGCCGGCCGGTTGAGATAGCCGCCGTCCGTCCCGATGACCCACAGCGAGGGGCCTGGGTTGCCGGAGACCGGGTCGACGAGAGACATGGCATAGGAGCGGGCGTTCGAGCCGTCGAGTAGCAGGAAGCGGTAGCGCTTCGGCTCGACGTTGAGATACGGCCAAACCTTGCCGTTGACGAGAATGGTGTCGCCGATGAACTCAGGCACCCAGTACGGATGGTCGGGATTGGGCGAATTGATCGTGCCGCCAGAGGTGCCGGCCGGGAAGTAGAGCTGCCCGTTTTTGTCGAACATTCGATCTTGAACGACGAGCGGGATTGTGGGCTCGAGGGTGCCGTGGTTCGTCAGGCCATATCCGGCGAGACCGTCTGCGAGCTTGAGGTTGTCGTCGGCGATCAGGTACGCACCGGCGAGACCGGCAAAGACGTTGAGGCGGGTCGCGCCCATCGTATGGTCGTGGAACCAGATGGGGGCCGCTTCCTGCGTGTTCGGGTAAGTCAAGGCCTGCTTGTTCGACGGTCCTTTGCCAGACTGCGAGTAGTACTCGGCGCCGACGAACTTACCGTCGCTCGTGTACCAGGAGTCCGGTCCTCCGTCATCCTCGGGCGGAACCTCACCGCCGTGGAGGTGGACAGTCGCCGGGATTGATCCCTTGTAGTTCTCTGCGCACGGCGAGCCCGGCTTGGGGATCTTCTTGTTGTCGCAGCTATTCATCTCGCCGTTCTGAGGGTCGGCCCAGAAGAGCGTTCGGTCGACCGAGTTCTTGTAGGCGAGCAGCTTCGACGAGCTGGTGTCGCCGAGCTCATTGATGAAGGTCAGCTTTGTCGGAGTCCCGCGCTTGGCGAGCACGACGGGACCGGTGTACGTGTCGCGAACGCTGGTCGGGCAGCTGGCGGCGGCCACGTAGTTCCAAACCGTGGTGGCGACGTCTTCGCCCTTCTTGAACGTTCCGGGCGGGAGCAAGCGGGCGCTCGACTCGCACATCCGGATCGTCGCGGACTTCGTCCCGTCGACGGTCTGGATGGAACCGCCGGCAGCGTCGAGCACAGGCAGCTGCTGAGCAAACTGCGGGATGGTGTGACTATCGAGAGGGACTTGGGCTGTAGGAGAGTCGCTCGAGGTCAGGCGGATGACCGCCACCACGACGACAATCGCAGCGACCAGCACAGCTGCGGCCAAGACCGCTGTAGAACGTCTGGAGCGACGAAAACCCGACACCGAGCACCTCCTCTTGAGGCTAGCCCTCACCTCGAACGTGAAATTTATGTGCAGGACTTTTGCAGCGTCTCACAGCTCGCGACTGGAAGCAACGGCCCGTACAAGGTTTGAAGCCGGCGGAGTGGAGCCTGATGGCCGCCGTAATTTCGGCCAGATCAACGAACTCGTGATTCGTGTTCTTAGGACTGAGCCGGCAGATCTCAGGGTCAGGGGTATTCACCTGCGTATCGAGTTCCTGCTCGCGAGACGGTCTCGCACTCCTCGGTCAAGAACTCCGTTCATCGCATGTTCAGCGGTCACAATCCGCGACTCGAGAGGGTCACTCGTGGGCAATGCCAGCTTTCGCTGTCAAACGACGACAGCAGTACCACTTTCGTTCAGGGCCGGCCCATTACCGTCACCGTTTGATACCCTCCGGCACCAGTTTCGCGGCGAAATCATTCGGCTCGCTCGACCGATAACTGGCCACTCGCCTCCGACGTGAAAGGAAATGCCGCGCGTGAGCTTCGCGTCGCCCTCTTCGTCTCACTCGACGGTCTGCTGTCAGGACCCGGACGTTTGCTTGACTGGGTCTGGCCGACCCACAGCGACGGGAACAGAGGGACGGATCATCCGCCTGCGGGTTTGAGTAAGCAAGATTGCCCCTCCGAGCGACCGGACACGGAAAGACTCCTCTGAGCAGGGACATTGATGTGATAACGACAACGGATGGGCCCGGCTGGATTCGAACCAGCGACCGTCGGATTATGAGTCCGCTGCTCTAACCAACTGAGCTACGGGCCCCGCCGCCGTCAGACTATCGCCGCTGCGTCGGCCGTGCCCGGCTATTCGCCGGCGGCCGTTTGGAGCGATCACGTCCACGTATCAAGGGCATTCGCGGTATGGCTGGATCCCCCGTTGGAGTGAATCCGCGCGAGTTCCCTCGTTCGGGGGAATGCGCGCTCTTCGGCACGGGACTACGGTCAATTATGTCCGCGTACCTCAAGGGCGTTGTACGAGGTCTCGGGCTGACGAAAAGACTGCGGTACCGCTGACACGCGGTAGAAGGAGCAGGAGCGGTGCACGAATGCGGCAGTGCCCTCTGGGGAACGGGAACGCGGGGAGGACGTTAGTCCTTCCGGCTAGCCCGCTCTCCTTTTCGTTCGACTCAAGCTCCCGGGGCTCCCCCTCCCGGGAGCTTGATATTTGGTGAGCCGGATCACGTGCTCGTTAGCTCCTCAGTCGGTCGAAGCGAGAGAGCCCTGTCTCGACTGCTCTATCCCCTCGCGCGTAGCCACACCCCGAGCGCGAAGACCATCAGACCGATGATGACCATCGGGATGCCCTGCTTCCGGGAGTAATCGTCGTACTTGAAGGTCTTTTCTCCGCCTGCGGCAGCAACCTTGGCCGAAGCGAGATGGGCCCCGATGAAGATGCCGACCAAACCGCCGAGCACAGCGGAGATCCAGCCGATGACAAGAAGCCAGGCGCTTGCTTTCTTCATTTCGGTGTCTCCAGTCGCTAGGGCTGTTTCCAGATGCGCCGCCGACGACAGTAAGGCGCGCGACGGACGTGGCGGCCGCCACTCGACGCACCGAGCGGCGAAATGATCAGTCCGAACCCTGCGCCCGCTCGACTCGCGCGGGTAGAATCGAGACCGATGAATAGCGAAATCGGAACCATGCGCGTCAAGAGCGGTCTCGCCGAAATGCTCAAGGGCGGGGTGATCATGGACGTCACCACGGCCGAGCAGGCCAAGATCGCCGAGGACGCGGGCGCCTGTGCTGTCATGGCGCTGGAGCGCGTGCCGGCCGACATCCGCGCCCAAGGTGGAGTCGCGCGCATGGCCGACCCGACCAAGATCCGAGAGATCCAGGAGGCCGTGACCATTCCCGTGATGGCCAAGGCGCGCATCGGTCATTTCGCCGAGGCGCAGATCCTGCAGGCGCTCGAGGTGGACTACATCGACGAGTCCGAGGTGTTGACCCCGGCCGACGAGGAGCACCACATCGACAAGTGGGGCTTCACGATCCCCTTCGTCTGCGGCTGCCGCAACCTGGGCGAGGCGCTGCGGCGGATCGCCGAGGGCGCCGCGATGATCCGAACCAAGGGCGAAGCCGGTACGGGCGATATCGTCAATGCCGTTCGCCACATGCGTGCGGTCTACGGCGGCATCCGCCGGCTCGGCTCGCTGCGTGACGAGGAGCTCTACGCCGAAGCCAAGAACCTGGGCGCCCCGATCGAGCTGGTCAAGTGGGTGGCAGGTAACGGCAAGCTTCCGGTCGTCACCTTCACCGCCGGCGGTATCGCAACCCCCGCCGACGCCTCGCTTTGCATGCAACTCGGCGCCGACGGCGTCTTCGTCGGCTCGGGCATCTTCAAGTCGGACGATCCGGCTCCTCGCGCCAAGGCCATCGTCGAGGCGACCACGCACTACCAGGATCCCGAGGTGCTCGCGCGCGTCTCGCAGGGCCTGGGCGAAGCGATGGCCTCGATCTCGACCGCCTCGCTCGATGACAGCCAGCTGCTCGAGACTCGCGGCTGGTAGGGGTCGACAGAAGCCGGGCGAGTAGCCGCGCCCGTGGCGCGAGCCTCCTTGCGCGACTCCTTCTTGTCCGATCCGATTAGCGGACTGCTTTCAGCGCCGGTAAGCGCGCTGGCGACGAAAACGCGGCCAGGGCAAGGGCGCCAAGTCGAGCGAAGCCGCCCAGCGGAGTGCCGAGCGGGCATTGTTCGACCATCTCCGCTCGGGCGATCGTCGTGGTCGGCAAGTCGCCAGCCAGCGTAGTTACCGGCCTACGCGAAAACAAATCGCCGAAACGGCACCGGATAGCCTGCGGTCTTTTTTTGATATCCGGCTCTACCCGGTTATGAGTGATCAGGTCGCGCGATTAGGATTCGGGCCGTACTGGTTTTCGCCCGTGTCACTTTCCCGCGCCCAAAGAACGATGTTATAGATCGGGAATAAGATCCACCAACCCGAGCGGCTGATGTCATGCATACGCCTTATTTCCACCCCGATAGCGGGGAGCAAGACCGCTAGAGAGTAGATACTCCCGATAAGGCCGTATCCGGTGCTACTCACCGTACCGGCAGCTCTATCGACGACCATAAGCACTATGCTAATGACGATACTGAATAGCACGAAATACCAGAACTCGCTTCGCCCAGATCGACCGTCGAACACTGTGTACTTCTTGAGCACTTCCAGGTACCAGTTCAACTTCGCTCCTCTCGTTTTCGCTGCACCGCGCGAACTCGGCTAACTGACGGCCACCCTAACAACCGTTCTGGACGCTACTTAGCTAGCTTCGGGTCCGAGCAACTGCGAGAGCTTCTCAGCGGTCTGCGGGCAAGCACCGGTAACGATGAGGAACGAGCTTCTCGATACGAGAACCGACGCGGCCTCCATCCGTCACTCGATCGACGATCCGCGTGCTTTTAGCGCCCTCTTCGATCGCCATTTCGATTATGTGTACGCCTAGAACATCGGGCGCCCCATTGCTCCTCTCTGAGCGTCTCGGAGAGGAGCGAGCGGTAGAACCGAAGCCGCGTCTACCAGGCGATCTGACGCTTTTCCTTGAAGAAGCCGCCCGTCGGCCCGACGTCGGGCAGCGTCGCCGCCCAGACGATCGTTTCGGCGCCCTGCGCCGGGGTGAGCGGCGCGGCGCGGCCGCCCATGTCGGTCTTGACCCAGCCGGGGTCGACCGAGTTGACCAGGATGTTCATCCCCTTGAGCTCGTCGGCGAGGACGCGGCTGAGCGCGTTCAGCGCGGTCTTGGAGAGGCGGTAGCCGGGCGAGCGCCCGTTCATCTCGCTGAGCTGGGCCATCCCGCTGGCGACGTTGACGATGCGGCCGTAACCGTGCCGCTGCATGATCGGAACGATCTGCTGGCAAATGCGGTAGGGGCCGAGCGTGTTCGTCTCGAAGCCGAGGCGGACGAGCTCGGCGGGGACGAGCAGAGCGCTCGTATCGGGATGGGCCCGGTCGGGTGCTATGCCTGCGTTATTGACCAGCGCGTCGACACGCTCGAGCTCGCCCAGGCGGGCGATGTCTTGCTCGTTTGCCACGTCGAGCTTCAGCGCCGATACGTTCAATCCCTCGCTGTTGAGAGCCGCGGCGGCCTCCTCGCCCTTGGCTAAGTCGCGCGCGCCGAGAAGCACGGCGTAATCAAGGCGCCCGAGCTGACGGCAGACCTCGAAGCCGATGCCGCGATTTCCTCCCGTGACCAGCGCGACCAGCACGAGTGGAACATTAGCCGGGCTGGACGAGTTCAAACCAGACGCGTCGCTTCGAAACGCGAGGAGGGCGCCCGAGCCGACGATCTACCGGGCGGGGGCCGAAGGGCGGAATCTAGACTGAGGGTATGGAAGAGCCGCTCAAAATCGGTGTCCTTGCCGTCCAGGGCAACTTCCGCGAGCACGTGAACGTGCTCGGCCGCCTCGGCGCGCGAGCGAGCGAGGTACGAAAACCGGATCAGCTAGACGGCTTGGACGGCCTGGTCATTCCCGGCGGCGAGTCCACCGCGATCGGCAAGTTGGTGCGCGCCTACGATCTCGAGCAGGCGATTCTCGCCTTCAAGGGCGCCATCTTCGGTACCTGCGCCGGCATGATCCTGCTCGCGCGGGGCGCAGTCGATGCCACGCCCGATCAACCGCTGCTCGGGTTGATCGACGTCGTCGTTCGCCGCAACGCCTACGGGCGCCAGGTGCACAGCTTCGAGACCGACCTCGAGCTGGTGGGGGAGACGAGGCCGCTGCGAGCCGTCTTTATCCGGGCGCCCTGGATCGAGAGCGCCGGCCCGGCGGTCGAGATTCTCGCGCAGCACGATGGGAGGCCCGTGCTGGCGCGCGAAGGCCGTATCCTTGTCGCAGCGTTCCACCCCGAGCTCACCGACGACACGCGCGTCCACGAGCTCTTCTGCGAAGTAGCACGGGAGGCAGCGAGTGTCCGGACATAGCAAGTGGTCGTCGATCAAGCACAAGAAGGGCGCCGCCGACATCAAGCGCGGCAAGCTCTTCTCGAAGCTCTCACGCGCGATCATCGTCGCGGCCCGGGAGGGTGGCGGCGACCCCGACGCCAATCTCGCGCTCCAGAACGCGATCGAGAAGGCCCGTTCCTACTCGATGCCGAAGGACAACATCGAGCGGGCGATCTCCAAGGGCACCGGTGAGGGCGCGGGCGGGCAGGTTTTCGAGACGGTCGTCTACGAGGGCTACGGATCCGCCGGCGTGGCGATCATCGTCGAGGCGCTGACCGAGAATCGCAACCGCACCGCCGCGGAAGTGCGCCATACCTTCGGTAAGTACGGCGGCAATCTCGGCACCGACGGCTCGGTGGGCTGGATGTTCGAGCGGCGCGCGGTCGTGCTCGTGCCGGCTGAGGGAGTGGACGAGGACGCCCTGATGTTGGCCGCAGCCGAGGGTGGCGCCGACGACGTGGACGGCGACGGCTCGAGCTTCGAAGTGACCGCCGCGCCCGAAGCGCTTCACGGTCTGCGCCAGGCAATCGAAGAAGCAGGTTTTCAGATCGAGTCGGCCGAGTTGACGATGCTGCCCAAGACGACCGTCGAGCTGACGGAAGAGTCGACGGCGCGCACGCTGGTCAAGCTGGTCGAGGCGCTCGAGGAGCTCGACGACGTGCAAGAGGTCTACGCCAACTTCGACATCCCCGAGCAGCTGCTCGAGGCCGTCGCCTCGTAACCGAGGCGGGGCGAAACGGCGGCTCTCTATTGGCGCTCGCGTCTCGCGTGAAAGGCGCAGCGCCGTCGAAAAGACTGGCGCAGAATGAGATAGACTTCCGCGCTTTTCACTAAAAAGCGCTGCTCATACCGCTATTGACAAGAGCCGTCCGATGCTTCAGCGTGCCGAATATGACGTTAGGGCCACGCGGCGTAGCGGGCTCTCCGCATCGTCGTCGGTCGTTCCGATTGCCGAGATGCGTTCGAACCACCGCGTTCTCAACCGTCGCCTCGAAGAATCGTCGCCCGCCGCCAACTCGCGGTCCGCGGGTATCGTGATTTCTAAGTTCAGGGTAAGAGCGAACCGAACGGCCCACCATCAATCAACGGAAAGCGGTGAATCAAGAATGAAGACACGCCTTAGGAAGCCGTCACCAGCGATGATCGTAGCCTGCGCCGCACTCTTTCTCGCGACGACCGGCACGAGCGTTGCAGTGATCAATGCCCTACCCAAGGGCAGTGTCGGCACCAAACAGCTCAAGAACAACGCGGTCATTTCGAGCAAGGTGAAAGACCACTCGCTCAAGGCCGTGGACTTCGCCAAGGGCCAGCTCCCGGCGGGGGCGAAGGGCCCTGCCGGAGCCAGCGGAGCCAGCGGAGCCGCCGGAGCGGCGGGCGTAAACAAAGTGGTCAAACGCACCGCCGAGGGCACTTTCGGCACCAACTTCTCGAAAGTAACTGCATCCTGCAACTCGGGCGAAGTCGCCACCGGCGGCGGCGCCGATTGGGATGCGAGCACCAATACCGGATGGCCGGTCGTGTCGTACAGCGTGCCGGATCCATACAACGCGGCGACACCGACCGGATGGGCAGTTGAGATCGACAACTGGTCCGGTAGTGGTGGCGTCCAAGCAATCGCCTGGGTCCTCTGCACTTCGCCATAACTCGAGAACCAAGATGAAAAGGCTAATGAAGTTCGAGCTTCCCGGCGGCGGCTATCGCTGGAGGTCGCCCGCGAGGACGCGAGGGGATTTTCTCAATCCCTCGAAGGCAAGACGCAGATTCACCGCTCTCATCTCCAGCACGGTATTGGCTCTCGGGCTGAGCGCGCTGCTCAGCGGAGCCGCCATCTCGGCCACGCCGTCGTCACCGGTCGACCAGACCACGGTCCCTCATTACTTCGGGCCGTACCCGAACTGGGCGAACAGCCCGCTCACGGTGCCCGATGCCAACGTCACGATCAGCGGTGACGGTACCGGAGCCCAGGCTCAAGCACAGATCGGCAGAGACGGTTCGATCACAGGAATCACAGTGACCAACCCCGGGTCCGGGTACACGAACGCGAACATCGCCATTACGGGATCCGGAACGGGCGCGGCGGCGAGCGCGCATATCGTCTCGAGAGGGACGGTCGTCTCCGTCGCGGTGAATAAACCGGGCGGCGGCTACACGTCTCCGGTCGTAAAGTTCAGAGATATCCCGAGATTCGGACGCGGCGATACCGGCAGCGGCGCGACAGCGACCGCATACGGCGCCGTCGACAGCCTCCGTCTCACCAACGGAGGGGCCGGTTACGCCTCTCCTACGGTGGACTTCGACCTGCCAAGCGACCCAAACGGCGTGCAGGCCACAGGTCACGTGACGATGAACGCGGGCGGCACGATCACGTCCATCGTCCTCGACAATCCCGGCTCCGGCTATTCGGTCGCGCCGGGGGTCAGTATCCTCGACGGGACGCGGTTCGCCCCAGCCACGCACGACCCCGCGACGTTCAAAGAGGCGACTGCGACGTCGACAATCTCAATCTCGTCGGTCGTTCTCAACGCGTTCGGCTTGGGGTATACGCGGCCGCCCTCGATGATCATCACGGATAAGGCCGGTAGAGCAGGAACCGGTAGAGGAGCGACGGTGTCGGCGTCGATCAACAGCGGCACCATCACCTCGATCAACGTCACCAACCCGGGCTCCGGTTACGTCTCGCCGGGCGGCATCCGCAAGTTCGTCGACACGTTGCCGGGCCTTACGCCGGCGGGCGTAAACGATCTCGGGCAGTACATACCGGTGGCACAACCCGACCAGACCACGTTCTCGAATACCGACTACTACGTGATCGGGGTTGTCCAGCACAGAGAGAAGATGCATTCAGATCTGCCCGCGACGCTGATGCGCGAGTACGTGCAGCTTTCGACCAGCGTCATCCCGGGCAAGCAGGTTGCGCTACAGACTGACCTTCTCAACGGCACCTCGGTGCCAACTCTGATGCCCGATGGCTCCCAGGCACACGCGGTTGACGATCCGCATTACCTCGGGCCGGTAATCGTTGCGCAGAAGGACCGCGCGGTCAGGGTCGTGTTCTACAACCTCCTGCCCACGGGCACTAACGGCGACCTATTCCTCCCGACCGACTCCACCGTCATGGGCTCGGGCATGGGCCCGGTGAGCATGCCGGCGCCGACCGACTCGGGAACCGTCACCGACGAGGTTCGCAACCCGATGTGCACCCAGTACCCGAAGGACAGCTCGTGCTTCAAGGACAACCGGGCCACGTTGCACTTGCACGGCGGCGTCACTCCCTGGATCAGCGACGGTACGCCGCACCAGTGGATCACGCCCGCCCACGAGAGCACGCCGTGGCCGCAGGGCGTCAGCGTGCAGAACGTGCCCGACATGGTTGGCGCCAGCAAGCCTGCCAGCGTGCCGGACTGTTCGAGTGCGACCGACGGATGCCAGACGTTCTACTACACGAACCAGCAGAGCGCGCGGCTGATGTTCTACCACGACCACGCTTGGGGCATCACTCGCCTCGGCGTGTACGCGGGCGAGGCCGCCGGATACGAGATCCAGGATCCGACCGAGAAGAAACTGATCACCGACGGAACGATCCCTTCCCATCAGATCCCGCTGATCATCCAGGATCGGACCTTCGTTCCACAGACCGCCCAGCTTGCCAAACAGGACCCGACCTGGGATTCCAGCCGTTGGGGTGCCTACGGCAATCTGTGGTACCACCACGTCTACATGCCGGCTCAGAACCCCGGTGATCCGAGCGGCGCAAGCTCGTTCGGGCGCTGGTTCTACGGGCCCTGGTTCTGGCCGCCTGCTACCGCGTCGGACATCTTGTACGGACCAATCGCTAACCCGTACTACAACAAGGATCCGAAGACGAACTTCACTACGGACCTCACGACTCCGTGCAAGTTGGACGATCCCACCACCTGGCAGTACCAGACTGCCCCGTACTGCGAGCCGCCGAAGATCCCTGGCACGCCCAACATCTCGGCGGGGATGGAGCAGTTCAACGACACCCCGGTGGTGAACGGGACGGCGTATCCAACCACGACTGTGGATCCCAAGTCCTACCGCTTCAGGATCTTGAACGCGGCCAACGACCGCTTCTGGAACCTGCAGTGGTACGTGGCGGACTCCACGGGAACCGAGGTCGCGCTCAAGCCGGCCGAGCTCGCGGCGGCACAGACCGACCCGAACGTGGTTCCGACGCCTGACACGAGCCGGAGCCCTGAGGGGCCGAACTTCATCCAGATCGGCACCGACGGGGGGTTCCTGCCGGCCCCGGTGGTCGTCCCGAACCAGCCCATCACCTGGATCACCGACCCGACGAGGTTCGACTGGGGCAACGTCGACCAGCACGCACTGCTGGTAGCTCCCGCCGAGAGGGCCGACGCGATCGTCGACTTCTCGAAGTTCGCGGGCAAGACGCTGATCCTGTACAACGACGCGCCGGCCGCGTTCCCAGGCCGGATCGCCTGTTACGACTACTACACGGGCGACCCCGACCTCTCGCCGGCATGCGGGCCGAGCACGCTGCCCGGGTACGGGCCGAACACTCGCACGATCATGCAGGTGAAGGTCTCGAACAACACCGCGGCTCCGACGTTCGACCTGACCGCGCTTCAGGCGGCGTTCGCACATCATGCCGACGGCTCAGGCGTGTTCGAGTCCGGGCAGCACCCGATCATCGTCGGGCAGGCGGCTTACAACTCGGCCTACGGCACCAGCTTCGCGGCGAGTGGTGACTGCACCGATCCGGCTTCGACCATCAAGTGCGACGGGTTCGCCCGAATCGCGCAGCAGGGCGGAGACCTGTTCACCTTCGATACGTTGCTGGGACCGAAGCTGTCGATCCCGCTGAAGCCGAAAGCGCTTCACGACGAGACGAACTCGACCAGCTTCGACGAGTACGGGAGGATGACGGCGAACATGGGCGTCGAGGCCGTTCCGGCCACACCCGCGGCTCAAAACGCTGTGATGATTCCCTACACGCTCCCGCCAACGGAGGTGATCGACGCCAGCGGCCTACCTGTCGGCGACGTAAACGTGACGCCGATCTCTTCGGCGACCGACGGGACGCAGCTCTGGAAGATCACGCACAACGGGGTGGACACGCACCCGATCCACTTCCACTTGTACGACGTCCAGATCCTAGACCGGGTCACCTGGGACAACATCATCATCCCGCCCGACCCGAACGAGCTGGGCTGGAAGGACACGATCAGGGTGAGCCCGCTCGAGGACACGATCGTAGCCCTGAGGCCGGTGATTCCGAGCCTGCCCTGGGAGATCCCGAACTCGATCAGGGAGCTCAACCCGATGATGCCGGACGGAGTGGAGGTTCCAGACTCGGTTCGGGGCCTGGCGATCGATCCGCAAGGAAACGCGATCACCATCAACAACCACCTCATCAACTTCGGCTGGGAGTACGTGTGGCACTGCCACATCCTGGCTCATGAGGAGATGGACATGATGAGGCCGGAGGCGGTGGCGGTTCCACCCAAGGCGCCTGACACGCTCGCGTTCGACGCGGGTACCAACACGCTGTCGTGGATGGACAACTCGATCGCCGATACTTCCTACGTCGTCCAGAAGTCGACGACCGGGAGTGGCGGGCCATGGACGGATCTGACTACGATCCAGACCAACCTGGCCGTGCCCAACACCACCGGGCCGATGAGCTACGTCGATGCGACGCACGCTGCCGGCGACACGTACCGGGTGGTGGCGCAGAACACGGTCGGCGACACGACGGATTACCTGGGAGTCGGAACGCCCGATTTCCCGACGGTGACCGCTACGTCGGTCTCTCCCACGCTGACGCCATGAAAGTGGGGAGAGAGTCGGCTTGAAGTAACGAGAAATGGAGTAGCTGGGGGGCCGAAGGCCCCCCAGCTTTTTCCCTTGCGCATCCCGCGTGAAGCGTGGGGTCGCAGGTCATGGTGCGACAACAATTAGTCCTCACAGAACCGCAGAGGCCTTTTTTTACGTCCACTTAACGTTCGCTTGTACTAAAATGAGGACAGCGCTTGCGGTCACGGGCGAGCCTTGACGCTGGGGGGTGTCGGGCTCGCCCCCTTTTTTTACTTTCGGCGGCAGCTACACCGTCCGGCACGCGGCCTAGAGTCTCGACGTGAAAGTTCTCGGCATCGATCCCGGTACGGCTGCATGCGGGTACGGCATCGTCCAAGGAAACGCAAACCGCCTTCAGGCTCTAGACCACGGTTGGTGGCGAACGTCGCCCGGCACGCGGCTGGAGCTTCGCCTTCGGACTCTCTTCGAAGGAGTGAGCGAGTTGATTGTCCGCGAACAGCCCGATGCCGTTGCGCTCGAAGAGTCCTACGTAGGCGCCGACGCCCGCATCGCGCTCTCTGTAGGGCAGGCGCGCGGCGCCATCCTCGTCGCCGCCGCACTGGCCGACATTGAGTGCTTCGAGTATGCGCCGGCGCGGGTCAAGCAGGCGACCTGCGGTCACGGGCGCGCCGACAAGGCTCAGATGCAGCGGATGGTGAAGGCGATCTTGCGCTTGGAGGAGATTCCGACGCCCGATCACGCCGCCGATGCGCTTGCCGTGGCGATCTGCCACGCGCTGGCACCGCCGCTCGAGAGGCTCGCCGGATGATCGCGCGGCTGCGCGGTAAACCGGCCGGGCGCGGGGCGGAGGGGCTGCTTCTGGACGTGAACGGAGTCGGCTACCTGGTGCACGCGACTCCCCGTGCTCTGGCCAAGGCCGGAGGCGACGAGATGACGGTCGAGACCTACCTGCACGTGCGCGAAGACGCACTCTCCCTCTACGGCTTCGCCGACGGCGAGGAACGCGAGCTCTTTATCCAGCTCCTCTCGGTCTCGGGGATCGGGCCCAAGGTAGCGCTGGCGATAGTGTCGGGCTCGACGCCGGCCGAGCTCAGGCGAGCGATCGCGCGCGAAGACACGGCTCGTTTCCAGGCCATTCCCGGCATCGGCAAGAAGACGGCGCAGCGCGTCGTGCTGGAGCTGAAAGAGAAGCTGGCCGGAAGCGAGCTCGTGCCCTATGGCGACGCCGGCTCCGACAAGCACCTGGTGGCGCGCGAGGCGCTGGTCGAGCTCGGCTACACGCTCGTCGAGGCCGAGCAGGCACTGGCCCGGATCGATCCCGATCTGCCGCCAGAAGAGCGCGTGCGCCTGGCACTCAGAGCGGCGTGAGATGAGCGAAACCTTCCTGACACCCACGATCAAGCCCGAAGACGACGACATCGAGCGCTCGCTGCGCCCGCGCAACCTGGGCGAGTTCGTCGGCCAAGAGCGGATCAAGGAGCCGCTGGCGATCTCGCTCCAGGCGGCGCAGGGAAGGGAGGAGGCGCTCGATCACGTACTGCTCGTCGGTCCGCCGGGGCTTGGCAAGACCTCGCTCGCCTTCATCGTGCGCGAGGAGCTCGGTGTTGGCATCCGCTGCATCGCCGGCCCGGCGCTCGAGCGCAAAGGCGACATGGCGGCGATCCTGACCAGCCTCGAGCCGCGCGACGTCCTGTTCATCGACGAAATCCACCGCCTCAATCACGCGGTCGAAGAGATTCTCTATCCGGCGCTCGAGGACTTTCGCCTCGACATCATCGTTGGCCAGGGGCCGGCGGCCCGCACCCTGACGCTCGACCTGCCGCACTTCACCCTGGTCGGTGCGACCACGCGCACGGGGCTCTTGACGACACCGCTGCGCGACCGCTTCGGCATGACCTTCAGGCTCGACTACTACTGTGTCGACGACCTGGCCACGATCGTTCGCCGCTCGGCGCACATTCTCGGCGTCGAGATCGAGCCCGAGGCCGCGACAGAGATCGCGGCCCGCTCGCGTGGCACGCCGCGCATCGCCAACCGCATCCTGCGCCGCGTCCGCGATGTGGCCGAGGTACGTCATCAGGGGGCTGTCACGATGGCAATCGCGCGCGAAGCGCTGAAGCTCCTGGAGGTGGACGAAGTCGGTCTCGAGCACACCGATCGCGAGCTACTGCGGGCGATCGTCGAGCGCTTCGACGGCGGGCCTGTCGGGCTCTCGACGCTGGCGGTCGCACTCGGCGAGGAGCCCGACACGATCGAGGACGTCTACGAGCCCTACCTGCTGCAGCTCGGTTTCATCCAGCGCACCAACCGCGGCCGCATCGTCACCAAGTCCGGCCTGGCGCATCTAGGCGCCCCGGCTCCGCCCGACGATGTGAGCCTTTTCTAACGCTTCGCGACGGGCCGCATCCGCGTCGAGATCAAGCGCGATAACGAAGTGCGCGCCAGGATGGCACCGGCGCCAGCTCGAGCAAGGTGCGATCGCCGTGGGGATCGTGGTAACCGAATTCGGCCTGGTCGTCGTCCCAGGCGACCTCCAGTAGACCTTGCTTGACGCGGTGGTCGAGCCAGGCTCCGCGGAAGACGAGCTTGCGAAGCCAGTAGACGAGCGATTCTCCGTCCACGAGCGAGATCCGTTCCCAGTTCTCGACCAGGTAGCGGCCGAAGTCGCTGCGGGGCTCGGAGATCTGCCCGATCGGGCTGGCCACGAGCTCGACCAGGTCGGCCGTCTCGCCCTCGCCCAGATCGTTTCCGCCTACGAACTCCAGTCGCACGGCGGCGGCCGTCACACGCTCCTCGAAATCGCTGCTGCTGAAGGAGAAGCGATAGTCGAGGAACTCGACGACGTAATCGGTACCGGAGCGGTAATTGGGTTGCCGTGCCACGTAGCCAGGATAGCCTCGGACCCTTTTCTGAACGGAAGCTAAGGCTTTCGCGGTCTTTAGAGCTTCTTTACGGACGACTTCTACGGTAGTCAATGAGAGCAAGCGGAAACAACGGCGTGACTTGCAGTACAGATCTTTTACAGGCTGAAAGCGCGACTTACCGTTCGACCTCCGAAGCGGAACAACAAACCGGACGGAGCCTAACCCGGAGGGCTCCGTCCGGTTCTTTGTCTCATTCCTTTCTATTCACGCGAGAACGACGGCGAACGGGTGACGTTGGGCGGCGCTCGAACTCGGTGCTGCTATCCGGTCGTTGGCCTAACGTTCTCTTCCCATGCAACAGGGAAGTTGGACGATCGAGCCCGCTGATTCGCACGACGTGCGAAGGCTCGCGCGCGAGCTCGGGCTGAGTGAGCTGACCGCCTCGGTGCTGGTTCGCCGGGGCCTGGCCGAGCCCGAGCGGGCGCGAGCGTTTCTCGCCGCTGACGCGCCGGGGCACGACCCCTTTGCGCTCGGCGACATGGCCCAGGCCGTGCAGCGCATTCGAGCCGCGGTGGCGACCGGAGAGAAGATCTGCGTGCACGGCGACTACGACGTCGACGGGGTTGCGGCGACCGCGCTTGCCGTGCAACTGCTGAGGGAGCTCGGCGCCGATGTGAGCTGGGCGCTTCCGAGCCGCTTCGACGAAGGCTACGGGCTGACTCCGGGAATGCTTGAGCGGCTCGCGGGTGACGGCTGCTCGCTTGTTCTCACGGTCGACTGCGGCATCACGGCGATCGACGAGGTGGCCAAAGCCGCCGAGCTTGGGCTGGACGTGATCGTCACCGACCATCACCGGCGGGGGGAGAAGCTTCCCGATTGCCCGATCGTGGCGCCGCGCCCGTCGAGCTATCCCTTTGCCGGGCTTTGTGGGGCGGGTGTCGTGTACAAGCTGGGGGAGGCGCTGTTCGGCGCCGAGTCGGAGTTTCTGCTCGATCAACTGGATCTCGTCTGTCTCGCCACCGTCGCCGATGTCGTGCCACTCGTCGACGAGAACCGCTGGCTGGTCGCAGCCGGGCTGAAAAAGCTCGGCCGGACGACCAGGCCGGGGTTGCGCGCCCTCATGCGCACGGCAGGTGTCGACGCGGCGACGCTCGACACCGGTCAGATCGCATTTCGGCTGGCGCCGCGTATCAACGCCGCCGGCCGGCTCGGTCATCCGGATCTCGCGCTCGAGCTTCTGCTCGGCGAGGACGACGAGGAGGCATCCAGGCAGACGCGGAAGCTCGAGGAGCTGAACCGCGAACGCCAGATAATCGAGGACGGGATTTTGCGCGACGCGGTGCAGCAGGTCGAATCCTGGCCGGAATCGAAGCGGGGGCGCCGCGCCTACGTGATCGCCGGCGAAGACTGGAACGAGGGCGTGATCGGCATCGTCGCCTCGCGGCTGGTGGAACGTTTCTCGCGCCCGGTCGTGCTCGTCGCCGGCTCGAGCGGCGATTGGAAGGGGTCGGGTCGTTCGATTCCCGCCTTCGATCTGCATGGCGGCGTCGTCGCCTGCTCGCGCCTGCTCGAGCGATTTGGCGGTCACCGCGCCGCAGCCGGGTTCTCGATCCATCCCGAGAACCTCGAGGAGTTCAGTGAGGCATTCACCGTTTATGCCACCGAGGCGCTGACCGACGCCGACCTCGTTTCTGTCACGAAGGTCGACGCGATCGTGCCGCCGCAG
>JADGPD010000084.1 GCA_017882615.1 Thermoleophilia bacterium | reverse complement strand
CTGATACTCAGCTTCCACTTCTACGATCCGCTCCTGTTCACGCACTACAAAGCCCACTGGACGCCTGTCAAGGCCTACGAGGGCCCGATCGACTACCCCGGCGAGCTGATCTCGGAGGAAGGCTGGGACGCTCTTCCGGAGTCCATTCGCTTCGCGGCCCGGAATGAGCGTGTCTTTACCGCGGCCGACATCGAGCGCGTGCTCGCTCCTGCGCTGGCGTTGGCGAAGGAGAGCGGCCTTCCGCTCTGGTGCGGAGAATTCGGCGCGCTGGACACCACCTCCAAGCCCGCCCGCGAACGCTGGTACCGGGATCTGCTGAGCGCGTTGGCCCGGCAAGGGATCGCCTGGACGGTCTGGGACTACAAGGGCGAGTTCGGAATTGTCGACGCCGAGGGACGGCCGACGCTGGTGCAGCGGGTGCTGAGCGAGTTCCTGGGCTGAGCTCTTCCGTCTCGCGCCGCGCCGCGGAGGATGCCCATCCCACCACCCACTGCGATCGTAACGACGAAAGCCGCACCTATCTGTCACGCGACGGCTCCGAAACCGTCAGTCTTCCCCACACGATGCGCATCCTGCTCGTCTCGCAGATGTATCCGGGCCCGAGTGATCCCGATCTCGGCGTCTTCGTTGCCGAGCTCGAGCGTGAGCTTCGAAGGCGCGGGCACGAGATCGAGCGGGCGGTGCTCGACCGGCGCTCGGGTGGAAAGCTTCGCTTCGTTTCCCTCGCGCGCGAGGCGCGCAGGAAGGCGCGGCGATTTCATCCCGACGTCGTGTACGCCCATTTCCTCGTTCCCGCCGGATTGATCGGCGCACTTGCCTCGAAGGCGCCCCTCGTGGTCACTGCGCACGGGCAGGACGTCCGCAACATCGGCTCGGTGCCCGGAATGCGCGCCCTGACGCGCTGGACGCTGAAACGTGCGAGCGCGGTAGTCGCCGTCTCTCGCTTCCTCGCCCGCGAGCTCGAGACGAAACTTCCGCAGGCGCGCGGCAAGGTCAGCGTGATCGACTGCGGTGTCGATCTGGAGCGCTTCCAGCCACGCGACCAGGCCGAGGCTCGAGCCCGGCTGGGCTGGGACGGGAACGACCCGCTTTTCCTCTGCGCCGGCTCGCTGAGCGAGCGAAAGAACGTGCTGCGCCTGGCGCGGGCCTTTTCCCGTCTAGGGAAAGGTTCGCTCGTTTACCTCGGCGATGGGCCCTTGCGCGGCGAGTTGGAGGGTCGTGCGGGCGTGCGCCTGCTCGGCCGCGTTCCGCACGAGCTCGTACCGACCTGGCTCGCGGCCTGCGATGTGCTCTGCCAGCCGAGTCTCGTCGAGCCTTTCGGGCAGGCGCCGCTGGAGGCAATGGCCTGCGCCCGCCCGGTCGTGGCGACGCGCCTCGGAGGTCCGCCCGAGTTCGTGCCGGCCGAAGCCGGCGTGCTGGTCGACCCGATGGACGAGGACGCGCTCGTGCGGGCGCTGGATAGCGCGGCCGACCTTCCCTGTCCGAACGAGGCGGGACGCGAGGCCGCAGCCGAGCACAGCATCTCCGCGCAAGCCGAAAAGATCGAGCGCGTGCTGGAAAAGGCTGTCGCCCGCCGCGCCGGAGGTTAGGCCGGCGCTGCTATCCTCGCCACGCCCATGCTCTTCGTACTGGTCGCATTTCACATCATGGTCTCGATCGGACTTATCGTCCTGATCCTCATGCACTCCGGGCGCGAGGGTGGTCTGGGCGGTCTCGGGTTCACCCCGACCTCGCACGGCGGCACGCACATAGTCGAGCGCATGCTGACTCGGTACACGATCGCTCTCGCGGTGATCTGGTTCGTGGACACCGTCGCGCTCTTCCGCCTCCTCAAGTAGTCGGATCCATTCACGCAAAGCCGGTACAATCCCGGCGCCACGCGCTGGTGGCGGAATTGGTAGACGCGCAAGGTTGAGGGCCTTGTGGCCCGAATGGGCCGTGGAGGTTCAAGTCCTCTCCAGCGCATTCTCGACATGCTGGCCGCCGGTCGGCCCCAATTAGGGCCGACCGGCTGGCGACGCTGGACTTCAGGATGCTGCGGATGCTGCGCTTGTCCGTACGGATGTACTGTCCTGCGCGCAGCACCCTTGCCCCCTTCGCCAGCGCCGCCCCAGCAAGCCGAGAAGGCATCTACTCGATATGCGTAGCGAACGGGCTTCCAGAGGCGCTGACAGGAAGCGAACAGGCCGCGGATAGCGGCCCGCTTCGACTCGAAGAGATTAATCGCGGGCGCGATAGGAATCCTGCGAGTTGACGCTATCCGGAAGGAGCGCTAGCCTCCATAGCGAACAGATGTTCGATCGTATCGACTCGCTAAGGAGGATCGCTTGCTAACGCCGCGACAGAGAGAGATCTGGGACTACCTTCTGGCCTACGTCGAGCAACACGGCTACCCGCCGACCGTGCGTGAGATCGGGCAGGCGGTTGGGCTCGCTTCGCCCTCCACTGTGCACGCGCACCTCGCCAACCTCGAGCGAGCGGGACTGCTCAAGCGCGATCCAACCAAGCCTCGAGCGCTCGAGTTGATCGCTCGCGAGCGCGAAGAGGAGCACAAGCTTCCCCTTCTCGGCCAGGTCGCGGCCGGCTCGCCGCTACTCGCCGAGGAGAACATCGATGACTATCTAGCCGTGCCCGAGCCGCTCTCGCGCGGGGGCGAGGAGTTCCTACTGCGCGTCAAAGGCGATTCGATGACCGGCGCCGGCATCCTCGATGGCGACATTCTGGTCGTACGCCGGCAAGAGAGCGCCGAAAACGGCGAGATCGTCGTCGCGCTGGCCGGTGAGGACGAATCGGCCGGCGAGGCCACGGTCAAGCGCTTCTTCCGGGAGAGCGGGCGTGTACGTCTACAACCCGAGAACGACGCGTTCGAGCCGATCTACGCCGACTTCGTGCAAGTCCTCGGCAAGGTGACCGGCGTCTTCAGGATGTTGATCTGAGGAAACCGGGCATAGAGAGTTCATGACAGTCACCTCACTTCATCGGACGCTCGAGCAAGAGCTTTGCGCGCTTGCGCGCAGCGCAAGCCTGGAGTGCCTGGTCTGCGGCGAGTTTGTCTACTACCGGGGCGCCGACATCGTCTGTTCCGAGTGCGGCTCGTCCTGGCCGGGACTTCTGGCCGCGGGTACGGCGCTAAACTGCGAGTCGCAGGCCGGGTGACCGCGAGCCGCTTCGGCGGTTCGAGGAAAGTCCGGACACCGTAGGGCAGAACGCTGGAGAAATTCCAGGCGGCGAAAGCCGACGGAAAGTGGCACAGAAAGGACACCGCCTCCGGGTAACCGGCGGTAAGGGTGAAAAGGTGGGGTAAGAGCTCACCAGCACCGTGGTGACGCGGTGGCTAGCCAAACCCCGTTCGGTGCAAGGCGAAGCAGGTCCCGCTCAGGCGGCCCGCCGAGGGACCGGGTGCGCCGCTCGAGCCGCCGGGCAACCGGCGGCCTAGATGGATGGTCACCCTCGACAGAATCCGGCTTACAGGCCTGCTACGGGAAAAGCCCTGGTAAAACGGGGCTTTTTCTATGTGCAATACGTCGCAGCGAGCGACCGTCGGCCTTGCCGGGGTTCACAAAGGCCATCGAAAAGCGAGCGCGGCTCTCGCTCCCGCGGTACCGTGACCTGGTGAATGCGCCGGCGGACCCCGCAAAGGACGAGGCCGCCGCTCCGAGGTTGTGGGCCCCGCGGCAGCACGGTGCTTGGCCGATGCTGGCAATTCCGCTTCTGCTGGGGATATCGATCAGCCGATTCGACAGTTGGCAGCTTGTCCTCGCGGGAGCCGCCACCAGCGGGTATCTGATGTCGGCGACGGCGCAGACCTGGCGGCGGGCCCGGAAGCGCAGAAAGTACCGGTCTGCCCTGCTGATCTACAGCTTGGTATTTGCGGCGTTCAGCCTGACCCTCGTTATCTCGCATCCCGCGCTGTGTCTGGCCTTGCTGGTGCTTATCCCGGCGGCGGCGGTCACCGTTCGGTTATCGCGCCCGGGCCGTTCGAAGGGTGTCACCGAGAGTCTGGCGCAAGTGGCCGAAGCTTTGGTTCTGATTCCTGCGGCCGCCTACCTGGCGGGCCCGCTTGATGACTCACGGGTGGCTCTCGCGACTCTCGCCGCCGGTCTGTACCTCGCGGGAACGGTGCTCGCGGTTCGCTCGGTAATCCGAGAGCGTGGCAATTCGCGGTTCACGGCGCTTTCGGTCGGATACCACACGATCGCGGCGATCGCGGCACTACTGCTGTTACCTGGCGCGTACGCAGTGCTGTTCGTTGCGCTGGCGGTGCGGGCGCTCGCGCTTCCAATTGCCGAGCGCCGCTTGGCGGGTACCGCGCACCCGTTGCGACCGATGGGGGTTGGAATGGTCGAGATTGTTGCCTCGGTCTGCCTTGTTGGCCTCTGCTTTGCGAAGCCCCTCTGAGTAGTCCCTCGGCTCGGCTTCGGCTAGCCAGGCTTGGGGCGGCTCAGCTCCTCAGTGCCACTTCGAGCGTCGTTCCGGTTCCGGGTTTGCTCGAAACCGTGAAGTCGGCGCCGATCGAATCCGCCCGCCGGCGCATGTTCTTCAGGCCCTGCCCGGCGCTGGGCTTGGAGGCGTCCTGCTCGAGACCGTCGCCGTCGTCGCGAACGGTGACCGTTCGCTTCCCGCCGCTCTCCCCGATTTTCACCTCGGCCCAGGTGGCGTTGGCGTGCTTGCGCACGTTCGCCAGCCCCTCCTGGACGATGCGGAAGACCTCGATCTGCTCGTCGGGCGCGAGGCGGATGTCCGAATTGATCTCGACGTCCACTTCGAGCTGGCCGTCGGCGCAGAGGAACTCCACATAGCGGTGCAATGCGGCGTCGAACGGCGCGCTTCCGCCCGCCGACGAGAGCGCGAGTATCGCGAAGCGCGCTTCCTGTTGCGCGAGCGCGGCAACCTCCTCGAGCCGCGGCAAGACGGTCTCGAGCTCGGCGCCGGTTCGCAGCATGTTCAGGTGCGTGGAGAGGGCGAACAGGTACTGAGCCAGCCCGTCGTGGATTTCGCCCGCGACTCGGGCTCTCTCCTCCGCGACTGCGCGGCCGAACTCAGCGGCGCGAATCCCTCGCCAGACACCGACGACGAGCAGAACGCATGCGAGTAACCGCAGAAAATCGCCTAGCGCCGCCTGCTCTCCCGGCAGGATCGGCCTGAAGATGAAGTTGAGGCTGGAAAAGAGCCATAACGTGGCAGCCAGCGCCAGCCAGCTGTCCAGATCCTCCAGCCAACGCCGGAAACGGAGCCCGAAGCCGACCATGGCGCCCAGGAAAAGCAGC
>JADGPD010000083.1 GCA_017882615.1 Thermoleophilia bacterium | reverse complement strand
ATCGCCAGCGTGACGAGCAGGACGACGACGTTGGCGCCGACGAAGTTTCGCGCCCGAAACAGGGACAGCTCGAGCATCGGAAGTCGCTGACGAAGCTCGAGCAAGATGAAGACGGCGAAGGCGACCGCGCTGACGGTGAAGAGCGCGTAGATCAAAGGAGAGCCCCAGCCGTAGGTGTCCGATTCGATCAGGGCGAAGGTGAGCGCGAACAGGGCGATTCCCGAGGCGACGAGACCCGGGATGTCAAGACGCTGTTCGCGTGAGCTGTCACGCGTCTCGGCGATGGCGATGCGAGAGAAGAGAATGGCGAGAACGCCGATCGGGATGTTGACGAAGAAGATCCAGTGCCAGCTCAATTGCTGGGTCAGCACGCCGCCGAGCAGCGGGCCGATTCCGAGCGCTGTCGCCGCGGTTCCCGCCCAGATGCCGATTGCCGTTCCCCGCTGTCGCGGCGGGAAGGTCGCTATGACGATCGAGAGTGTGGCCGGGTTCATGATCGCCGCGCCGCCGCCCTGGAGTGCGCGGAAGGCGATCAGCATGTGGGCGCTGGTCGAAAGTCCGCAGCCCAACGAGGCGAGCGTGAACAGCGCCAGGCCGACATTGAAGATGCGACGCCGACCGAACATGTCGGCGAGCTTGCCGCCGGTGACGATCAGGCTGGCGAAGGTGAGCGTGTAGGCCGCCACGATCCACTGCAGCTCCGTCACCTTGATCTGGAGATCCCTCTCCATCGTCGGCAGCGCGACGTTCACGATCGTGTTGTCGAGCATGATCATGAACAGCCCGATCGACACCGCGCCGAGCGTCCACCACTTACGGTTCTGGTCGTTGATCAAGCCTGCGAGCATCGCCTGTCTGACGGGCAGATACCCAGCGGAGGGCGACCGGAATCTCGCGCGGAAGCTCGGGCAGGTTTTGGTGACTAGCCGATCGGGCTAGGCAAGCTCGCCAACCGGTTGCAGCTCTTCGGCGCGCTCATGCTCGTGGTGGCGCTTGCGGATGAGCGTCACGGCGACAAAGACCGCGCCGAGCGCGATCGCGGCCGAGACGAGTAGGGCGCTGTGTAGCCCATGCACGAACGCCTCGTGCGAGACCGTCAGTTTCTGCTGAGCGGACGGCGCGGGAAGATGGGCTCCCAGCGCGGCCGCTTTCTGCGCCTTTACGTGGTAGGCGGCCGCGGCGCTATTGGCAAACGAAGAGCTCTGCGAAGCCATGATCGCACCGAGTAGCGCGATACCGAGGGAGCCGCCGACCTGACGGAAACTGTTGAGGACGCCTGAGCCCACGCCCGCCTTGTCGACCGGAACAGTCGCCATCGCCGCGGCGGTCGTCGGCGACATCGCCATCGGCATTCCGATTCCACCGATGATCATCGCCGGCAACAGCTCGGGGTAGGTCGTGTTCAGGCCGACTCGCGAAAAGAGATAGAGCGAGATAGCCACCAGCGCCATACCCCCGGCTATCAGCCAGCGCGAGCCGATGCGATCGGAATAGCGGCCGGCGAAGGGCGCCACGACGATGACGAGGACGGTCATCGGCAGGAAGCTGGCGCCCGCCCGGGTCGGCGAGTAGCCGATGATGTTCTGGATGTAGAGCGACATGAAGAAGAAGACGCCGAACATCGCCAGCGAGACGAGTAGAGCCACCAGCACCGAGCCGACGAAATTGCCGATTTTGAACAGCGACAACTCGAGCATGGGCAGCCGCTGATGTAGCTCGAGCAGCACGAATGCGAGCATCAACAAGGCCGCGCAGACGAACAGGGAAACGATCAGCGGTGACGACCACCCCTTGCTGTTCCCTTCGATCAACGCGTAGGTGAGCGCGAATAGCGAGAGGCCCGAACTGAGCAACCCCGGCAAATCGAGACCTTGCTCGTGCGACGTGTCGCGCGACTCGGGAATCACGAGACGCGAGACCACGAGGGCCAGCACGCCGACGGGCACGTTCACGTAGAAAATCCAGTGCCAACTCAGCTGCTGAGTGAGAACGCCGCCGAGCAGCGGGCCGATGGCAAGCGCCATCCCGGCGGTGCCGGCCCAGATGCCGATCGCGGTGCCGCGCTGACGTGGCGGGAAGGTCGCCGTGACAATCGAGAGCGTCGAGGGGATCATGATCGCTGCGCCCACTCCCTGAACGGCGCGCGCGCCGAGCAGTATGTGAATGTCACCGGCGCTGCCGCAGACGAACGACGAGATCGTGAAGATTGCGAGGCCGACGTTGAACATAAGCCGTCGCCCGAGCAGGTCGGCGAGCTTTCCGCCGATGAGAATGAAAGCGGCGAAGGTGAGCGTGTAGGCGGTGACGATCCACTCCAGCTCGGAGATGCCGATCTTGAGATCGCGCCGGATCGTCGGCAGGGCGACGGTGACGATCGTGTTGTCGAGCATGATCATGAACAGCCCGAACGCCACGGCTCCAAGCGTCCACCACCTGCGGTTCAGCTCGTTCACGTATCGCATTCCATCCCCCTCTCGATGGCTAGAGCGCCGCCCTTCGCGTTGCATCGGAATCCTTCGGCGAAGGAACGTGTTTGCCCGGTTAGCTCTACGGTGTACACCGGGGAATCAAGAGGGTAGCCGAAAAGACGGAGGGCCTTCACCGGATCGGAGTTCGTAGGCGAAGGTCCTCTTCGGCGAGCGTGGTAAACTCGGTTTTAGACCTAGAGTCGTAAACCTGGAGGAACAATGCGCCTGGCGCTGGCTCAAATCGACACCGTAGTTGGGGACATCAGAGGCAACGAGAAGAAGATCCTGGGCGCGCTCGGTGATGCCGGTTCGCAAAAGGCGGATCTGGTTCTCTTTCCCGAGCTGACCGTTACGGGATATCCGCCCGAAGACCTTCTTCTGCGCCCCGGTTTTCTCGAAGCGGCCCAGAGCTCGCTCGAGCGAATCGCGCGCCAGGTGCGCGGGCCGGTCGCCCTCATCGGCGCGCCGCATCTGGGCCGCGACCTCTACAACGCCTGTGCCGTCTGCGCCGGACGCGAGATCAAGGCCTTCTACCGCAAGCGCTTCCTCCCCAACTACGGCGTTTTCGACGAGGAGCGCTATTTCGCCTCCGGGCGAGATCTTCTCCTGTTAGAGCTCGGCGGTGTGAAGGTCGGAGTCACGATCTGCGAGGACATGTGGCAGCCGGGGCCGCCGGCGACCGACCTGGCGCTTGCGGGCGCCGAGTTGATCGTCAACATCTCGGCCTCGCCCTTCCACGTGGGCCGCGAACGCATGCGCGAGGAGATGTTCCGCACGCGCGCGCGTGACATGGTTTCGTTCGTCGCCTTCTGCAACCTCGTCGGCGGGCAGGACGAGCTCGTCTTCGACGGGCACTCGGTGTTGATCGACGACGAGGGCGAAGTGATCGCGCGGGCGGCCGGCTTCGAGCCAGAGCTGCTCGTAGTTGACATCGATCCGACCGCCGTGATCGCACGCCGTTTGAGCGATGTGCGCAAGCGGGCGCTTGCGCGTGAGCAGGGCAGTCCGGAAGTCTCGTCGATCGTTCTGGACGCGTCGAAGCGTCGTGCGCGACGGCGGCCCGCGCCCGCCCGAGTAGCTTCCTTCGCCGACGATCTCGAGCAGATGCGCCGGGCGCTCACGCTCGGCCTGGGCGACTACGTGCGAAAGAACGGGTTCAGCGACGTGGTGATCGGCGTCTCGGGTGGGATCGACTCCGCGCTGACCGCCGCGCTGGCGGTCGAGACGCTCGGCGCCGCTCACGTCCACTGCGTCTCGATGCCGTCGCGCTTCTCGTCCGTGGCCACCCGTGCCGACGCGAAGCTCCTGGCCAAGAGTCTCGGCACCGACTTCCGCGAGATTGAGATCGAGCCGATGGTCACCGAGTTCGAGCGCTCACTCGCCCCGGCTTTCGCCGGGCGCGAGCCCGACTTGACCGAGGAGAACGTGCAGGCGCGCGTGCGCGGAGTGCTCCTGATGGCTCTCTCGAACAAGTTCGGCTGGCTCCTCGTTGCGACGGGCAACAAGTCGGAACTGTCGGTTGGCTATGCGACGCTCTACGGCGACATGGCCGGCGGCTTCGCGTTGCTGAAGGACGTTTTCAAGACGGATGTCTTCAGGCTGGCCCGCCACCTGAACGAGCGGGCGGGAAGGGAATTGATCCCCGCGACGACCATCGAGCGTGCGCCGAGCGCCGAGTTGCGCAGCGACCAGCTCGACGAAGATTCGCTGCCTCCCTACGCCGAGCTGGATCGCGTGCTCGAGGCTTACATCGAAGAGGATCGCTCGCGCAGCGAGTTGCTCGAGGACGGCTTCCCGGCCGACGTTGTCGAACGCGCCTTGGCAATGATCGACCGAGCTGAATACAAGCGCCGCCAGGCGCCGCCCGGCGTGAAGCTACGTACGAAGGCGTTCGGGCGCGATCGGCGCACCCCGGTCACGAACGGCTGGCGCGATTAGCGACACCTAGCGGGCCG
The DNA here is from genome assembly GCA_017882615.1 of Thermoleophilia bacterium. Classification (GTDB taxonomy): domain Bacteria; phylum Actinomycetota; class Thermoleophilia; order Gaiellales; family Gaiellaceae; genus Fen-549. The sequence goes on along the minus strand of JADGPD010000083.1, from coordinate 921 downwards.
GCTGGCGCGAGCGCACGAAAGCCCGGATGGACTTTCGCAGGGAGAAAGGGGCGCAGCTTGATGGAGTGGGCGATTCAGGCGGCCTCGGCCGGCCGCACTCCTTGGTGCCCTTCGCTCACGTCATCGGGAATCAGCTTCGGATCGATCTGGAGCCGAGGCGCTGGGCGGTCGTGCTGGCGCCTGGCCGCATTGACGACATCAACGGTGCCGGTTCTCTCTCCATAGCAGCGGAGGTAGCAGTCAGACTCGGACAAGGCCCGAAGCCATTGCACTCCTTTAGGCTAAGTCGACTACCGGACGGACGAGATCGTTTCAGCTGTTTCTTGTCTGAAGTTAGGCCCGCAGGCCAAAGCGAGCTATCAGCCTTCGAGCGGCGCCATCGTAAGGCCCCTCGTCTCGAGCTGTGACCAGTAGAGCTCGGCCAGCTCGCGGTGCCCGCTCCAGACGATCGCCTGTCCCGTCCGGTCGATCTCGGTCGCCAAATGCATGCCTACGTCGAAGCCGATGCCCGGAAGTACCGCGGCGAGCGCCCGCGCCACACTGTCGAAGGTGTTGTGGTTGTCGTTCAGGACGATGATGCGCCAGAGCTCGCCGAGCCCGCTGCCGCCGCTCGAGGCATGCTTCGGCTTGGTCGGGCTCACCAGCGTCGCTGACACGGACGAAGCGTAGCGCTCTCGTTCCGGAACCGGGTTCGATTTGGCTCGGCCATCGAGAGTCACTATTTCCGAAGAACCGTCGCTCTACGAAACCGCCAAACAAAGAGATTCATGACCTCGCTTTCTCGGCCGGCGGCTCCGCCGGCCGGGCGCGACCGGCCCGCGCAGACGCCTGACGCCGCTGGCGCCCCGAGAAAGCGAGATAGCGATTCACTTCGTATGGCTGCTCGGCCGCGGTTCCTTCCGGCCGGACGCGACCGGCCCA
>JADGPD010000050.1 GCA_017882615.1 Thermoleophilia bacterium | reverse complement strand
ACTGAGTGGTTCTACGACGTGCACCGGCTTGGATATACCGTCGCGCACGCCGGCCGGAGCGGTTATTACGCTCACGCCTGGGCTAGCTCGGACGGAAGTGGTCACTCGCTTATGTTCGATAAAGAACGATATGATGCCGCAGAAGCGAGTGCTAAGCGAATACTCGAAGATGAGTACGAATATGCTTGAGGCTTTCCCGCATTTGACTCTATCGTCGCATTTTCGCTACGCCCGGGCTGCTGTAATAGTACTCGCGGCCGTTTCGACAAGCTGCATCCTCAGTCTCGTCGCACTGACCGCGACAGGCACCGCATCCTCTGCGGAGGGTGCATTGAAGGCGCTTCTCGTTATCTCGTTCATCGCGCTTGCCGTCGTTGATTTCCGAGCCGTCGTCGCTATCGCCATCTTCGAGCTCGTACTAGCCGGGACGGGCGGCCAATGGACTTACGTCACGGGAGGCGTATCGGGCCGGAACTTCCTGGATGCGGTGGTCATGACACGAGCGCTGACGATCATCGCGAGCGAGTGGAGACGAACTCGGCGTCTGGAGCTGGGACGGTACGGGCTGCATGCCCTTGCGCTCGCCGCAATCATTCCTGTCGTCTGGATGTCGCTGGGTTTGTACAACGGAAACGTCCGCGGCGACGTGTTCGCAGACGGCAACGGTTTCGCTTTCTTCGCCTTCATTCTCGTCGTCGTCGCTCTCCTGATCCGTCGCCAGGGCAACTGGTTTCGAAATCTTTTCCTTGCGGCCTGCGCCGCAAATGGAGTGCTCACCCTGGTACTGGTCACGCTCACGGCAACCAAGTTGGTCTCCCTTGACACAACCATGTACAACGCGCTCTTGGTTCGTCTCGGTATGGGCGGCGTCGTCGGCTACCAGGACTACGGCGTATTCACCCGGTTCAGGCTGTTTACCGGCAGCGGGCTCTTCCTTCAGGTCGGCCTCGCTCTGATCGTGTGGCGAATGGTCACGCGCCCACGGCAAATATGGCCCTGGGTTCTTTATGCCGTTCTCTCGATCGATCTCCTCGCCACCTACACGAGAGGCCTCTGGGTCAGCGGGGCGGTGGCGGTGATCATGGTCATTGCACTCGGCTCGCCGACGCTGAAGCGGGCGGCTCTGGTCGTGGTGGCGACGGCCGTGATGTGGGGATCTATCGCGGCTGGCGGAGCTCTGAACGGATTCTCGCTTCGTGATTACGTGTTCAGTCGCTCGGCCTCGATCGTCAGTCTCGGCCCACCTCCCTCCAAGCCCGGCCATTCTTCTTCTTCTTCTTCTTCTTCCTCCTCCTCCTCCTCCTCCACTCTCAAGCCCTCTTCGACCGACCCCTTCGGAGAGGCCTCGAACGGAATGAGAGTCGAGGAGGCGAAGATCCTCTTCCGCCTGATCCGCAAACGGCCGATTCTCGGCTACGGCTTCGGCGCGGTCGCCAAGCAGTGGGGCCCTTCCTACGCCTTTGAGCTCTCCTACATCGCTCTCTTGTTCAAGGCGGGCATCATCGGTCTTCTGATCTATCTCTCGTTCCCGCTCCGTTTGCTCTGGGATTCCTTGCGCATTCGCATAAAGAAGAGGCCGCCGCCGGAGGGCATCTCGCTGCGAGCCGCCTCCATCCCCTTTGCGATCGTCCTCAGCATCATGATCGCCGGCGCCACTAATCCCTACCTTTTCGCCGCCTTCGGGATCATCTCCATCCTGGCGGCGGTCGCCTGGCTCGACGACACGCAGCCGACCGAGATACCCGTCGGAACCTAGAGGGCCTTCTTCAGCCAGACCTTTTGGCGCCGCCGCGCGGCCCGCAAGCCTCTCACGTGGGACAGCGGGATCTCACGGCGACCAGCAGCACCCGCGCGCCGATAGCGTCTCCATTCCCTCAGCCCTGTGAGGCGCCCGAGAAGCGGAGCAAGCGTCAGTTGAGTCAGCGCGATGAAGCTCACGTAGGCGAGGTCTTGTGCCAGGATCCAAGGCATGTAGCGCCCGAGCTGAGCCGTGCTGGCGTTCTTGGCGAGCAGTCGCACCCTGTTCCGGCCGACCAGGAAGTATTTCCGGCTCGATCCGTGGCCGAGGGTCGCCGAGTGGTGGTGCTTCACGATCGCGTCCGGGGCGTACAGACACCGCCAGCCGCGCATACGGGCGCGCCAGGCGACATCAACGTCTTCGAGATAGGCGAAGAAGGACTCGTCGAAGCCGCCGATCTCGTCGAGCATCGTCCGCCGGTACATCGCGGCGCCGCCACTCGCCCCGAAGACCTCGGTCGGCTCGGTCTCGCTCTCGCCGACCGGCGCGCCCAGCAGACGATCGTAGGCGACACCGAGCCTGTCCACCTCGATGCCGGCCGAGTTGAGCATCTCGGGACGATCGAAGAAACGCATCTGGGCGGCCACAGAGCCGACGTCGCTCGCTGACGAGCCGGCGGCGAGCATGCTCGCGAACAGTTGCGGCTCGGCGAGAGCATCGTCGTTCAGGAGCGCGATCCATTCGCTTTTCGACCGCCTGACCCCCTCGACGACAGCCGGCGCAAATCCGATGTTCTCGGGCTCGTAGACAACGTCGATGCTTGCGACGAGCTTTTCACTGACCACCGGTTCGTCCGGGGACGCCCCGTTTAGCACCAGAATCAGCTCGGTCACGCCTGCAACCTGCCGCAGCGCCGCCTGCGCCGAGAGAAGGCACGCTTCTAGAAGCTCTCCCTTGCGGTAGCTGATGACAATCACCGACAGAATGGGCGCCGTCATCGCCGGGTCTCGCGAGCCGGCAAGCGGCTTGAGAGGACAACGGTCTCTGCCATCGTCTTCGCCACGGCTACCTAATCTAGACAATTGACTCGGATCAGGCAGTTCGCACTCTCTTCGGCCGCGTTTGTAGATGGCTCGAACACACACGGCAGCACATAGGAGTCGATCGGGAAAGCGCTCGAACCGGTAGCCGACTAGTCTTTTCCTCCGAGACCAAAGGCATATGAACTCATGAGCCAAGAATCTCCCTGGTCCGAAAAGGCACTCGCGGAGCTCCGCGAGGAGTTCGGCGATATCTATCGCGATCGCACGGTGCTCATTACGGGAGCCGACGGTTTCATGGGCTCACACCTGACCGAAGCGCTGGTCGAACTGGGCGCGCACGTCCACGCCTTCGTTCGCGCGACCTCGAGCGGCGCTCTCAACAACATCGGTCACCTCAAACGGCAGATCAGCGTCCACTTCGCCGATCTGACCGACAAGACCTCGGTCGACTACCTGCTCAAGGACCTCCGCCAGGCGCCCGACAAGCCCTACGTCTTCCACCTCGGCGCCCAGGCGCACGTCGGGGAGTCGTGGCACCGTCCCTACGAGACCGTGATGGCGAACACGGTCGGCACGCTTAATCTCTTGCAGTCGATCGTCGATCAGGGGCTCGAGCTGGAGAAGTTCGACACCGCCGGCACCTCTGAGGAGTACGGCAATGTGCACGAGGCCGTCGCTCACCAGCACGACTTCGATCGAGACGGCGGTCTCATCCTGCACGAGCGCTCGCCGATCAACCCCAAGTCGATCTACGCCACCAGTAAGGTCGCGGCCGATTTCCTGACCATGAACTACCACGATGCCTTCGGCGTGCCCGGCGTCGTGACGCGTATGTTCAACAACTACGGCCCGCGCCAGAACCCTCGCTATATCACCGGGACGATCATCACCCAGGCGCTCGAGCGCGAGCAGATCGAGCTCGGCAACCTCGAGCCCCTGCGCGACTTCTGCTTCTGCACCGACGGAGTTCGTGGGCACCTGATGGTCGCCGCTCACGGAATCCCCGGCGATCTCTACGTTTACGGACAAGGCGAGAACATCTCGATGCAGCACTGGGCCGAGAAGATCATCGAGATCGGCGAGGCGGAGGGTCACTGGCCCGCTGGGCGCAGATTGGCATCCGTAGCGCATCGCTTCCGGCCTGGCGCGAGCGATGTACTGGCGCTTCGCGTCGGCTACGAGAAGCTCAAGCGTGAGACCGGTTGGGAGCCCAAGGTGTCGTGGGAAGAAGGCATCTCGCGGACGATCGCCTGGTACGCGGCGAACCGAGAGCGCTGGTTGGGACGAATCGATTGGCTCAGGCAACCGTAATTTCGAGCGGAGCTGGATCGATCGCGCGGCGGAGGTCGCTACGCTCACTCCCATGAGAACCGTCGTCACCGGAGGAGCCGGCTTCCTCGGCACGCACCTGGTCGATCGGTTGCGCGCCCAAGGCATCGAGCCTTACGTCCCGCTCCTGGACGACTGGGATCTCACTCGTGAGCGCGACGTAGAGCGGCTCTTTACGCAGACACGTCCCGAGCTCCTGATTCACCTCGCAGCCGAGGTCGGTGGCATCGGCGCCAACCAGGCCAACCCGGGCCGCTACTGGTACGCCAACCTGATGATGGGCGCCCACATCCTCGAACGTAGCCGCCTGTCCGGTCTGCGCAAGCTCGTCCTGATCGGAACGATCTGCGCTTATCCCAAGTTCACGCCGGTTCCGTTCAAGGAGGAAGATCTCTGGAACGGTTACCCCGAGGAGACGAACGCGCCTTACGGCATCGCCAAGAAGACGCTTCTCGTCGGCGCCCAGGCTTACCGTGAGCAATACGAGCTCGACGCGGTTTATCTGCTACCCGTGAACCTCTACGGCCCGCGCGACAACTTCAATCTCGAGACCTCACACGTGATTCCGGCGCTGATCCGCAAGATGGTCGAGGCCGGGCGAAGCGGGGAGCGAGAGGTGGTGCTCTGGGGTGACGGCTCGCCGACACGGGAATTCCTCTACGTGGACGACTGCGCCGAGGCGATTCTGCTCGCGGCCGAGCGCTACGACGGGCCCGACCCGGTCAATATCGGTACCGGCAGCGAAATCCCGATCCGCGAATTGGCCGAGTTGATCGCAGAGTTGACCGGCTACGACGGCGAGCTCGTCTGGGATACGTCGAAGCCGAACGGTCAGCCGAGGCGACGCCTCGATACGAGTAGAGCCGAGCGCCTGTTTGGTTTCCGCGCAAGAACTTCCCTGCGCGAGGGGCTCGAGCGGACCGTTGCCTGGTACCGAGAATCTGTTCGGGCGACCGGATGAGCGTTCCTTGAGTACTCGAGACAACCGGTCGTACGATGCCGCGTGGCGCTATCTCGGGGATCGTTTGCTGCGGCTGCCCGTTGTCAGGTCGATCGGCGGAAGCGTCGTCCTTCCCGCATCGTGGATAGTTTCCGGCGCTCTTTTCGGTCTTGCTTCGGCTCTTATCTTGCGATCGTCGCCGCTGGCGGTCGTTTTCGCCGCCGTGATCGTCGGAGCCCTGTCCTGGCTGGCTCGAGGCATCGCGAATCTCGTGCTGGTTTGCATCGTGATGCTCATATCGATCGCGTCTGTCTTCCAAGCGGTGCATTTCGTCTTTTCCGGCGCGAGCTGGGGCTTGTCGTGGTTGGGACCGGTCGCTTTTGCCGGGGTGATTCTGCTGCTCTTGCTCGGCCGGCGCCTGAGGCTCCTGCCCGGATCCGGGCGAGTCGGCGCACTGATCGAGCTGATCGCCACTGTGGCCTCGCTTCTCATCGCGCTTAGATTCGTAATGCGTGTCTCTCCCGGCGGTGATAGCCACGCCGCACTGTTCCTCGTGGGGGCGGAGGACAACGACGCTTGGCTCAACCTGGTGGGGATTCTCCGGAGCGGTGGCGGTGACGCCACCGCGCTTACGGGGTCATCGATGGGAGTTCTCGGGTCCGTCGTGTCCACCTACCTCGCCTTCGTGCGCGCCGCCAGCGGCGGGTTCCTCCACACGGCCGTGCCCTTGTCGTCGAGCCCGAAGGTCGTTCTCTCCGCGTACGGCCTGTCGATCGCGACCGTTCCAGTCGTCGTTGCCGTTCTCGTCCGCCGCATGATCCGGCTTCGGCACCCGATTGCCACGCTGATCGTCTGGGGATCTGCGACTGCTCTGGTCGCTAGCTACTGCGTGATCGTGACCACGTACGGATCGCTATCTGTCTCGCTCGCTGTACTTCTCATGCTGACGGCCGCCTATTTCGTAGCGGTCAGGCCGCGCCTCCGGACAGGTAGAACGCAGGTCGTCTGGTTGGCGAGTGCGTTGCTGCTGTTCGGCGCAGGTTCGGCCTGGATACCTCTCACACCACTCGCGGGGGCCGCGATCGCAGTCTCTTGCATTCCGGTACTCAGCTTCGCGATCAGGGATCGTCGAGGACTGGTTCCCGCCACCATCCTTTGTGCAGCGCTCGTGATGGTGCTCGAGCTTTGGCAGCAATACCGCGATGCCGTCGGGGGCGGTCTAACCGCGCTATTCGAGGCTGGAGGTGCAACTCCCGCGGTCACGGAGGCGACCCTGACGTTGATACTGCTGCTGCTCTTCGCGATCGTGGGCCTCTCTTCATCGCGAACGCACTTCGCTTCGAAGAGCGGGTTTCTGACGCCCTTGGCGTGGCTCGTGGGCTACGTGCTGGTCGTGCTCCTCCTCACTGCCCGGGCAACCGGCGCAGCTCCTGGCTACGGGCCCACGAAGTTGCAGTTCGTGCTCGCGGGCGTCTTCGTTCCGCTTGCCGTTATCGAGGTCGTATCGAGACTCGAGATCGGCCGACGGCAGCTCAATGTGATCGCGATCATCGTCGTTGCGGTGCTGTGGGCCGGCACGGTTCAGAGCGGGCCCCTCTATGACGCGGTAACCCGCCACTGGCCGACCGCGAACGCGAAGCCGGTGTGGTTGGACACGGTACAACGCGAGGCGAACCTCGGCAGGCGCGTGCTCTGCATGTCGATCGAACATCCTTCGCTGGACTCCTACGTCTGCAATCGCTTCATCTCCAGCCTGCAGGGGAAGGAAGACGGGCCGGGCCAGGTTTGGCTCGCCGTCTCCCTCGAGCATCTACCGGTCTCGGATGCCGTATCCCAGGTCGAAGGTGCCAAAGATAAACCGTGGCGAATCGTGGTCATAGACCAGATAGGTCAGATTCACAATCCGACGGCATGGTGGGCCCCAATAACGAAGCTTCCGGGGTTGGAGTTTGTTCCGATCTCCGGATAGGTCCAGGAATCAGCACAGCGAAAACCAGTTCCGCCGGTCGCGGTTGTATCGTCGCCACACCGGTCTATCGAAATGAGAGAGGTGCTTTCCATTGCTCGGGGTGAGAAAGACTTATGGGCGCTTGTCGAGAGCGATGATCAGAGCGATTGTCGGAGTCAGGTATCACCACGTGTCGTTCGGCGACGGGGTTCGGTTCAACGGCGTCCCCCAGCTCAGGATCGATCGAACGGCTCGCGTTTCGATCGGCTCGGGCTCGATCTTCACCAGCAAGACGAGCGCGAACTTCGTCGGGCTATTCAAGAGAACGTCGATATACGTGGGACCCGACGCCGAGCTTACGATCGGCGCCGGCGACGGATTCTCCGGCGTCTCGATCTACTGTTCTCTTCGAATCGAAATCGGCCCCAACCTGAATTGCGGCGGGAACGTCTCGATCTGGGATACGGACTTCCATCCACTCGACGCAGAAGCGCGCCGAGTACACGACGTCCCTCAGATCAAGCGCGCCCCGATCGAAATCGGTCCCGACGTATTCATCGGGGCGCAGTCGATCATCCTGAAAGGCACGCGCATCGGCGCGAGGAGTGTCATCGGCGCCGGCAGCGTCGTGTCAGGCGATGTTCCTGCCGATGAGATCTGGGCTGGTAATCCGGCAAGGCGGATTCGGAGCCTGTCCTCAAGAACGTCCGAGCAGCCTGCGCCGAACGGCACTACGGGTTAGGGAGACTCCCAGCTTCAGCGCGATCCCGCTGTAGACGGCGCCTCTGACGAGCACGTTGTCGTTTTTCGCGTAGTGCTCGCGGTAGAAGCGGAACATCCCGTAATGGAAGGCGTAGTTCACGCGCGGCTTGCGGTTCTTACCGCTCGTGCCGGCCTTTACGTGGATCACCTTCACCGCCGGTTCGTACCAGGTGACCCAGCCGGCCTGGGCGAAGCGGTAGCAGAGGTCGAGGTCTTCCATGTACATCCAGTAGCCCTCGTCGAAGAGCCCCACCTTCCCAAGCGCCTCGCGGCGCATCAGCATGAAGGCGCCGTTGACGGCGTCCACCGGCCCGCTCTCGACCCCGGGCGCGCGGTACTGGGCCAGCCGCGCCGGCGCCTTCTTCCAGCGGCCGGCGCCGGTGAAGTGCGCCAGGGCACCCAGCGGCGTCGGGAACGAACGTCGCGCAGCGTGGTCGAAGGTCCCATCCGGAAGCTCGAGCCGGCAGCCCGAGATGCCGATCTCCGGCCTGCGCTCCATCAGTTCGAGCATGTGATCTAGCGCGCCCTCGGTCATGAGCGTGTCCGGGTTGAGCGCGAGCACGTAAGGAGCGTGGCCACGAAGAATGGCGAGGTTGTTCGCCTTCGAAAAGCCGAGGTTCTCGTCGGAGGCGATCAGCTCGACGTCGGGGAACTCCTCTCTCACCATCTCCACCGTTCCGTCCCTGGAAGCGTTGTCCACGAGCCAGATGCGGGCGCCGCCCGCGGGCGGAAAGGCGCGCAGCGAGCCGAGACAATCGCTAAGAAGGCCCCGGCAGCGATACGAGACGATGACGATGTCGAGCCGCGAAGAGGGCATCCGGCCGAGTCTAGTCACTCTGTTCGAGCCGATTTCGAGCCGGCCCGCTCACGACGTGGAGGATCGCCCGCTCCCCGGCTCCAGCGAGCGGGCGAAGACGAGCGGCGTCGCCAGTGCGAGCGCGGCGAAAGCGTAGAAGTAATAGAACTGCATCGTCAGGTAGAAGGCATTCGCGGCCATCGTGCCGAGCAGCGCGGCGACCATCCCCCAGGCCAGCGGCCGCACCCGCGCCGCCGTCTGCACGTCTCCCGACGCCGTCAGTGCGCGCCCGATCGCACGCGCGGCCGCGAGGCGGCGGAACAGGTACCAAAGGAAGACGGCGAAGATGACCGTGCCGATGATCCCGCCCTCGACCAGCAACGCGACGTAGTAGGAGTGCGGCCCCCAGTTCGTCTTGCCTGTGACGAACTCGTAATAGACCGAGAAGTTGTTCAAGCCGAGGCCGAGCAGGGGGTGGCTGTGCAGAACCTGCGGAATGAAGTCGTAGACGCCGAGGTGGGCCGAGACGGAGCCGGTGTTGGTTTGCAGGCGCGAACGAAGAACGGTGGCAAAGAAGTGACGGCGCTCGAACACCACGCCGGCCAGCAAGACGAAGACCACTCCGACGGGGACGAGGAAACGCGCCCGGGTGAAAAAGTTGCGGTAGGGGAGCGCGAGCACGAGAAGACCGACGCCCAGACCGAGCAGACCGCTGCGCGAAAGGGTGGCCAGCTCGACCACGAGCAGAAAGCCGAGCAGCCCGGCGAGCCACCAGCGCAAGCGATGTCCACGCTCGAGGCGCAGATAGAGAGGAACGAGAATCAACAGCGACATGGCCAGCATCACGCCGAGGTGGTTCGGGTCACCGGTGAGGGCGTTGGGCCGGTAGACGTTCTGATTGCCAACGGCTCCGTAGATGTTGATCGAGGAGGCCGCCCCGCCGGTGAGCGGATCGAGCAGGCGCTTGTCGATGTTGAACCCGGCCTCGGCCGAACCGAGCTGAACGATGCCGTAGGCGGCGTTCGCGGCCATGCCCACGATGAACGCCCCCAGCGCCGTCCAGAAGAAGCGCTGCGAGCGGTCGCTGAGATGAACCACCGCGGCGGTCAAGAAGAGCAGGTGAACGACGAGCTTGACCATCCCCTTGCTGAACTGCGAAAGGCCCTGCGCGGTGTCGATGTTGAAGAAGCCGGCCAGGTAACAGACGAGAAAGGCGGCGCTAAAGGAGAGCGTGACCAGCGCGGTGCGAGGGACCCTGAGATCGCGCGAAAGCGCAAGGTCGACTGCGAAACTGCTCAGGTAAGCAAGAGCCAATAAATCGGCCAGGGCGACCGAGACGCCGACCTCCCAGTGCAGCTTCTCGAAGGTGGCCGCGAAAAGCGTGATCAAGAGCAGCCAATCCGTCCGCCTACTCAGGCGCTGAGACCTCGGTACCGTCACGGGCTGATCGTACGTGCTCGCGACTCGCGACCGGCGCGGTTGCCGGCCTCTCGCGCATGAAGACCGCCAGCCGAATGCGGTCGACGGGTTGAGAAGCCGGACGCGGAGTCCAGTCGAAGCCGATGGTCCTGGCGCGAGCGCGCCGGCTGGGAGCTCTCAGCGACGCCAGGCAAGCAACTCTTGAAGCGAGCCGGAACGCAGCCAGCGAGCGGCATCCCGGTACGAGCGCCCCCGCTCGCCCCTGAAGACGAGTCCCCGCAGAGTCAGCGCGGTCGCGAGCAGGCGGCGGGCTGCGGCCGCGCGGCGAGCGCCTCGGTGCTTGTCGAGAAAGAGAAGATGGCCCTGCACCTGCTCGCGGAACAGGCGCCCCGCGTGCGACGCGCCGCCAACGTGAACGACCTCGGCCGCCGGAGTGAAGATGACCTTCCAGCCCGCCTGTCGGAAGCGGTAGCACCAGTCCACCTCTTCGCTGAAGAGGAAGAAGCGCTCGTCTAGTCCACCGACCTGCTCGATCGCCTCTCTGCGCACGAGCAGGGCAGCGCCCATCAAGAACTCGGCCTCGAGCTCACGATCGTGGCGAAACCCTCCACCGTAAAAGGCGTTCAGCACCCTTGTCCGCGGGGCCAGCTTGCGTAGGAAGTAGTACTCGGTGGCGAGCCGCCAGAGAGTTGGGAATCCGCGCACCGAGCGCTGTAGCCGTCCGTCCGGGTAACGCAGACGCGGTCCCGCGACAGCCGCCTTCGGCTCGCGCTCCAGTACCTGCACGAGCTTCGCTATCCCGTCGCCGACGACCCAGGCGTCGGCGTTGAGGAAAAGGAGCCAGCGCCCGCCGGCCGCCTCGATTCCCGCGTTCCAGCCGGCTCCCAGCCCCCGGTTCTCCTGCTTTATCAGGCGAGCCTCGGGAAAGCGCTCGCGCACCAACTCCGGCGTGCCGTCGCTGGAGCCGTTGTCGACGACGATCAGCTCACAGCCACGCACGCTTCGCAGGCAAGGCTCGATCCAGGGCAGCGCGTTGAAGGTAACGACAATCGCCGAGACCGAGGCCGGCACAGACACGTCCGTGGGCTCAACCGGCGGAGGCGCTTCGCCCGAGTCGCTCACCGTCCGGCCTCGCTGCGCCATGGGAAGGCTTCCTCTGTTCTTTGGGGCGATCTCATCGTGCGGCGGGTCTCAATCGGGAGCGCTCGAGCCCGCGACCTCGAAGCGTATGAGATTGGCCGCCTCACGCGCCCGCGCGACCGCTCGCTCCTGGTCAGGGCCAAGCACCAGCAGCGAGCCCGCACGATCCGAGCGCGAGCGAAACGCGGTAAAGACATAGCCCGGCTCGCGATAGAGGCGCAGGCGCTTGACGCCCTCCAGCGCACTCGCCTCCTCGACCCCGTGCACGGCGACGAGCTCGCCCTCGGGTGCGACGAGAAAACGCGTGCAAGCGCCGCCGACGAGCGCCCGCGGAACCAGAGCTTCGGGATCGATCGTCTCGCCCAGAGAAGCGGCCAATGCAAGCCCGTTCAGCTCGATTCCGAGCGCCGCCTCGACCAGTTCGGCGTCGTGCCCCCCTCCCAGTCTGGCCGCGAGTTCGACGACGCGCGGGCCCTGCTCACCGACTATGACCTGAACGTAGCTCGGCCCCTGCTCGATTCCCAGCGCGGCTACAGCACGCTCGGCAATCCCGATCGTCTCCTCCAACTCGGCCTGGCGTAACGACGAGGGCCAGGCGTGCTCCAGTGAAACACCGAAGGCGGGCGCCGCCGCACTGCGACGATCGGTCACGGCGAGCGCGTGATATCGGCCGTCGAGCGAGAAGCCGATCACCGTCGCCTCGCGACCGGGCTCGAGCTGCTCGATGATGCACAGCCCCGAGCGCGACGCCGCCAGCGCCTGCTCGACAGCGGACTCGAGCTCCTCGCGACCGCGGGCGAGCGCAAGCCCGCGCTGCCCCTGGCGATCCGGCGCCTTCACCACCAGCGGAAAGCCGAGCTCGGCGGCAGCGGCTTCAGCTTCCTCGCCGCGGCTCGCAACGGCGTAGCGGGCAAAGGGAAGCCCGGCCTCGGCGAAGCGCTCACGCTGCCGCAGCTTCGAGACCGCGAGCTGAGCGCTCTCCACGCTAAGCGGATGAGGCAGGCCCAGCTTGGCCGAGATGCGAGCCGCGATCGCAACCGACCAGTCGATCCCGGGCGCGATCACGCCGTCGATCTCCTCCGCCGATGCCAGACGCTCGAGCGCCGGCTCGTCCTCGGCCGAGATCAATGCACGCCTGTCGGCGAGCGGAAAGCCGGGCGCCCCCGGTTCGCGATCGGCCGCGATGACGTAGAGCTCCCGCTGACGCGCCGCTTCGAGCAGTCCGAGCTGTCCCGGACCGGCGCCGAGCACTAGCAATCGCTTCGCCCACACATGAGAATCGCCGGTCACGGAGACCCATTCTCGCGCCTGCGGGCGACGGCGCGCTTTGCGGGAGTTGGCGTTTGGCTGCTCGAGGCACGACAATGGGGTCATGAACGCCGCGCTGGAGGCGCGAGTACGTGAATTACGGGAGGAGAGCCATCACGGCGCCAGCTGGATGGCCAGGCACGCTCTGGAGGCGCTCGTCGCAGCGGTCAAAGAAGGCGAGGACCCGGTCGAGGTCGCTCGCATCCTCGCGTCGGCCCGCATCTCCCTGGGCGCGATCGCCGGCGCAGTCGGCCGCGTGCTGACCGCCGGAACGCCCGAGCAGGTCGTCGCCGAGGCTGAGGCGTTGATCGGCACCCGCGACCGCGCCGCCAAGGCAATAGCGGTAATGCTGGCCGCGGATATCAGGGGCACCGTGATGACCCATTCGGCCTCGTGCACCGTGCACGAGGCGCTCGTTCACACTCCGCCGCAGCAGGTCTTCTGCACCGCCTCGGAGCCCGGTGGCGAAGGCCGCCGGCTGGCCGCAGATCTGAAGTCGGCGGGTATCAACGTCGAGCTGATCGCCGATGCCGAAGGCCCCGACGCCGCGCGCGAGAGCGATCTCGTCCTGCTCGGAGCCGACACGGTCTTCAGGGACGGCTCGCTCGTGAACAAGATCGGAACGTTGGGAATCGCCAGTGCAGCGAAGGACGCGGGCGTGCCGGTCGTCGTCGCCTGCGAGACCTTCAAGTTGGCGCCCTTCGACCCCGAGCAGCCCACGGAGGACACCTTCGAGCTGATTCCGGCGACGATGATCGACCGCGTCGTGACCGAGGAGGGCTCGGCGGACACCGAAGACGTGACCGCGCTGATCGACCGAACGCCGTGTTTGCGTCACGGCTACGACCTCCTACGCGGCCGCCGCGCCAAGCTCCGCCCCGACGAAGGCGCGTAGCTCGGTGCCCTTCGAGCGCCGCGGCGGCGTATACGCAGTGAGATGAGCCGGCTACCGCTTCTGCTGCTTTTACTGCTGCTCTTCCCGGCGGGATGCGGAGGTTCCTCCGGCTCGGGCGGGACAACCGGTCTCCAGATCACCGTCTGGCCACAGGGCAAGGCGGGCGCAAGCGTCAGCTATACGCTCAGCTGTCCTCAGGGGACGGGGACGCTTCCCGGCGCTCGCGCAGCCTGCTCGAAGCTGCGACGAATCGAGGCCTCCGCCTTCGCGCCGGTGCCGCGCGGCACCGCCTGCACCGAGATCTACGGCGGCCCGCAGATTGCCCGGGTCAGCGGGCGCCTGGCGGGCAAATCGATCAGCGCGGACTTCAGCCGCACCGACGGCTGCCAGATCGCACGCTGGAGCCGGCTCGCTTTCCTCTTTCCGACCGGAGATTGACCCGACCGGCAAACGTGACGGGCCGGATGCTCGGAGCCCCGCCGCCTCATCCTCACTACGATTAGCTTGGGCGCGGCCGGCCGCGCCCAAGCGAAGATGCTCGAACCGCTGACCATTCTCATCACCGCCGTCGGTTGCCCCGGAACCGTCGCGCTGCTGCGCTCGCTGCGCGAGAACGGCGAGCGCGAGGTGCGTCTGGTCGGCGTCGACATGAACGAGCAGGCGATCGGGCGCCACCTCTGCGACGTGTTTGCGACCGTCCCCGCCGGAAGCGACCCCGGCTTCGCCGGCGCCATCCTCGAGATCTGCCGCCGCGAGGGCGTGGACGTCGTCCTGCCCCAGTCGTCGCACACGCTGGAAGGTCTCGCGATCGAGAAGGAAAGCTTTGGCGACATCGTCGTCGTGGTCGCTTCGATCGAGGCCATCCGGCGCTCCAACGACAAGGCCGAGACGCTGGCGCTCTGCGACAAGATCGGCGTGCGGGCTCCGGCCTGGCGCCAGGCC
>JADGPD010000021.1 GCA_017882615.1 Thermoleophilia bacterium | reverse complement strand
CCAAGTACATCGCTCCGAATGGAGTGCAGGCACCATATGGACTGGTAATACGGCGCGCCTTTTCCATATTGATCATACAGGACCACTCGTTCAATCGGCATTCCGGCAACGGCCAAGTGGAATCACGCTGGTAACGCGAGTAGAATTTCTGCCTGGAACCGGGATGCTCGCGTATTAAGTCTCGGTATTCTTTCGGAGTCGGTCGATACTCTAGATACCGATCGCTCGAGCATAAGTTGGCCGAGTTTGCGGGGCAATTCCAGCACATACCTACTTCGCCGATCCCGATATTCTCGCCGATAGATCGCATGAATAACGTCGCAACGTCGGCAGAATAGAGGACATCGTTGTGGGTAATGAAGAGGAACTTCTTATCGGTAGATTCCCAAGCGTATTGATATCGAAGAGATTGACGGAAGACGCGGTAGCGAAAGAGAAAGTGACGATACTTAGAGGGACGAACCCAGTAGTGGAACCGCGGAACGAAAAGAATATATTTGCCGGCAAGACGCTCGAAAAGAGCGTCATAGAGATGCTCCGTTCCCGGCGCGTCGATCGTAAAGTAAATCTTGTCAACGAGATCGCCAGAGTGCCTTAAGAGCGAAAGTAGGGTTAAGGCGGTCTGGTACGGCTTGCGAAAGACGTTGATCGCAACATCGATCTTGACCGGTTGAGAAGGGCTCATGGCGGTAGTCACCGGTCAGACGAGACGCCGTCGAGAGGCATTTGGCGCCTTGGCTACTCGTCGGGTGGCACTCCAGCCATGCAACTGGCTCAGGACACGATTTGAGGTAAGCATCGTTGTCGGTTCTCGTTCGGTTCTAGTCCGCGTCAGCAACGAAATATCGGGCGGCGGCCAGGCGGCGCACGCTTCGATAATAAAGAGCTACTGAAGCGTTCTTGGCGATCGTGCTCCAGCGGCTACACAAGCCATGATAGAGAACAGATTCGCTTGCCCGCGCGCGCGACTACCTCCGGCTTCGTGAAGGAACCGAGTCTCGCGGCGTTTATCGCCACCGATGATCGGCAAGGCGCACTCGGTGGCTCTGATCGGTATCTGAGTCGCAGGCGACGCTCTCGTCGCAGCTGTCGCCGCTGGGCGAAACGCCGCCTGTGACTCCGAGGGCCCCGTATCTCTTGGCGTGCTGACCGGTGCCCTCTTTGCGACATCGTTATGTCGCCGGTCGCTCGGCGAGTGAGGATCGTGCCGGTTGAGGCCTTCGATTCCCGCCGTACGCCGAGCCGTTGTCGATGAGGACGGTCGTGAAGGCCGCCAAGCCTGGTTGCCCGGCGCGTCGAGAGGCATAGGGTAGGAATGCCTCCTCGTCCCAGTTGGAGATGACGACGGAGATGAACGGCGTTAGGTTAGTCTGGTTCCGTTTGATGTCTTCATCTGCCAGCCTTCAGGTCCCCGCAGCCAGCCGCACTAGCGCGCTCATAGCGTCTTGCGCGAGCTTCGTCTCACCCCTTCGAGCACGCGCCGAGCCTCGTTTTCGTCGCCTTTCGTGTCGGTCGTCACGGGCCCAAGAGGCGAGAACGAGGCAGGGATTCTACAATGAGCGCACTTCGCGGTTACTCAGCCCGAAGACGAGCCGCTAATGCCAAGAGTCAGCGTCATAATCCCCGCCTATAACGCCGAGGCTTTCCTGGCCCGCGCTCTGCGCTCGGTAGTTGCTCAAACGTTCGACGACTACGAGATCGTTCTCGTCGACGACGGATCGACGGACGGAACCGCCGAGATAGCGCGCTCGTTCAAGCAGGCGCGCTACTTCCATCAGCCCAACCGGCGCCAGCCGGCTACTCGCAACCGGGGCCTCAAAGAGGCAAAAGGCGAGCTGATCGCCTTCCTCGACGCCGACGACGAGTGGCTGCCCGAGAAGCTCGAGCGTCAACTCGCCTTCATGAGCGAGCGCGACTCGCAGATCTCGTTCACCGACACCTACGTGAGCAGCAAGGGCAAGCGCGTCGGGCGCCACAGCGAGTTGGTGCCTCCGTGCGACGGCGACATCCTGCTGGGGTTGCTTCGGCAAAGCTTCATCACCATCAACACCGTGATCGCCCGCAAAGAGCTACTCGAGCGGGTAGGCGGATTCGACGAGAACGTCCCGTTTCGCTCACACGAGGACTACGACCTCTGGTTACGCCTGGCTTTGGCCGGTACGCGCTTCGACTATCTCGATGAGCCGCTCGCCATCTACCACCGCGGATTTGCGAGCGATTCGTCGGATCGAATCTCCATGCACGAGCGGTACCTCGAGGCCCTGGAGCATTTCGATTCGAGCTACGAGCTCCCCCCGGAAGCGCGTAGCCAGGTGATCTCGACCTTGAACCGAACGAATGCCGCGCTTGGCCGGATGCTGCTTCAGCAAGGCCGGCTCCGAGAGGCCGCTCCCCATCTCCGCCGCGTTGCTCCCGACAACCTGCGGCATCGGTTGCTGCGTGCAACGGGTCGGGTGCTCTCGCTCTTCGTTCGTCCGAAATAGAGCTTTGGCGAAGTCGCGGCGGGCTAGCCGTGAAAGCCTTTGAGCCCGAGCCGGCGGAACACTCGGTTGACTCGCATGCCCAGAGCGCGAAAGCGGGAGTTGGCGAGCCTGAGGTAGACCAGTCGCCGGTATCCGTAGAACAGAGGTACCAGGAAATGACCGCCGTAGGCGCGAGAGATGCTGCGGTGCTCTCTCCAGGCCCTCGAGCTCTCGGAGATCGTCTTGGAGCTGCCGTGAAGGCGAAAGCCCGACCAGCACCTGTCCACGCGATCGAGACGCAAGCCAGACTTTGCGATCCGGATCCAGTAGTCGTAATCCATGGCGTAGCGGTGGTCGGGATTGAGGTATCCAGCCCGCTCGAAGACCACGCGACGGAAGAACGTCGAGGGCTGCGGGATCAGGTTGCCCTGGTTCAGCATCTGCCCCAGATCGAACGGGAGCGTCTGCACCCTTGCTCGTTCGCGGTCGTCGGCCTCGATCTCCATGAAGTCGCTGTAGACGAGCGCCGTCTCGGGGTGAGCCTGGAGATACTCGACCGCTTCGCGAACGGCGCCGGGGTAGTAGACGTCATCGGAGTTGAGCCAGCCGATGATCTCGCCCCTGGCCTTCCTGAATCCCTTGTTGATGGCCGAGGACTGACCGTCGTCGGGCTCGGACAGCCAGTCGAGATGGGGGTGCTTCTTCAGGATCTCGATCGTCCCGTCGCTCGAGCCTCCGTCGATCACGATGTGCTCGACGTTCGGATAGTCCTGACTCTCGACGCTCGCGATTGTCCGCTCGATGAACGACGCCTGGTTGAACGAGGGCGTGATGATCGAGACGAGCGGTTGGCTCTCGTGACCGTGCACTCGCAGCCTCAATCCTTACCGACCGGTGTGGCCGCCAGCGGCCGAGTCCGCTCGATCAGGAAGCTGTGAATGTCATCGGTAACGGGAAAATCCTTCCGGATCCGCAACCCGAACCGATCCAGGCGCATCTCCAGTTCACTCAGATTCAAGTAGGTCGCATATGTGTTCTGGCCCACATAGCCGGAAGCGGTCACAGAGTAGGACGCCGTGTCGGTAAGCCGCTGGCGGTGCAGGAGAAGCAGGTTCGATGTGTTCGCGAAAAGCACGTCGAGCACAGTCCAGAAGTCCTCGATCACGTCGACGAGCGCGCTCGCCATGATGATGTCGAAGTTCAAATAGTCGAGACGCGGCTCGAAAACATCGTCGACGACGAACTCCGAGTGCGACCAGAGAGAGCGCGCCGTTTCGATCATCGCCGGCGAGTAGTCACAGCCCGTGTAGTCGAAGCGGCCCGGATGGAATCGGTGGAGAAGCTCGGAGTAGTGCCCTACACCACAACCGATATCGAGGAATCGAGAGGCGCGAATGTCCCCGGTCAGGAGGACGTAGTCGACGATATCGAGGAATGCTTTGAACGGAGCCACCTCGGTGGGGTCGCGAAGCTCTTCCTCGATAAGCGCTTTCTGCTGTCTGGCAACGTCGGGGTCTTTCCAGGAGTCCTTCAAGCTCCCTTCGGGCATCACGGGCGCGGCGGTGGGACGCAGGACTCGTTTAGCGATGCGCCAACCCCATCGCAGCGGCGTAATCGAGCCCAACAAGCGCCTCAATCGGGCTCTTCTCTGGATTCGAAGACGCTCGCGTTGCGCGTGGGGTGAGACCTCGCCGATACCGTGCGAATAGCCGGGCTCCAGGGCTCGGGTTTTATCGATTGCTCGCCGAAGCGCTTTTGTGTAGTTGGGGTATAGGAGCTTCTCGTTCGCGCTGCTCACCCCGTACTCGGGGTAGGCAAGAACGAAGTCCCTGCCATCGTCGACGATCTCGAGCGAATGGAGATGGCTGAAGATGAGCGGCTCTCCGTCAACCAGGATCTCACCGTTCTTCTTCCTGATCGAGTATCTGTCGAAGTTCCAAGGAGCGAGCCCCGCTCCCTTGTGTTGCAAGACGACGACGCCCTCGAACCGCTTCGGCCAGTCGTCGAGATACTTCTGGTCGCCCATCTTGCCGTCTTCGACACGGTGGTAGCACCATTCGTTGCATCGGTCGCGCCACCACGTCAGACATGTCCGGGCGCGTTCGTCGTTTCTGAACACCATGAACCCGACGTTGTAGATGCCCGAGTCCTCGACGAGGGCCTCCCATTTGGGTCCGTAGCGGTGGCCGACGATACCGATCGATCCCTCACCAAGCTCCTCGAAAACCGGCGCGGGATCGCTCGTGAAGAAGAGATCTGCATCGAGATAGCTGATCGCCTCGAGTCCGGGCTCGTGCTCGAGTAGGTAGAGCGGCAGGCTCGGAGTGCAGGTCCAGCAGTATTCGACCTGCGTACGAGTCTGTTTTGCCGCGAGTAGATCCCGGTCCTCGAACTGGGCGAGAGACAGAAGTCTGACGTTGGGTAGATCGAGTCGCTCGAGAATGTCGAACGCCGTATCGTCCATGCACAGAATCCACAGAGTGAAGTCACTGACGTGGCGCCGAAGCGACTGGTGGAGAGCCAGCCCCTTGAACAGGTAGTTCTTGTCGAAAAGTGTGCAGAAGTCGTAGTGCATACGTCGATCTCCGTGAGACTAGCTAGCGGTGGCCGATAGAGGCTCCGCTCCGCCTCGCCTCGGTTACTTGCCACCCTCTGCCTGGAGCACCATCGCTCCCAAAGCGTAATAACGCGCACTTCCGACCTCCAAGAGAGCCTCCTCCCGGCTTGACGCGATCCACTCGTTGCGTGCGTTCTTGCGGAGGTACGAAGACTCCAGAACGCGATAACCGTCAAGCAGCTTGGGGAGCCGATCCGGACCATAGACACGGTGCAACGGACGGAAAAGCGCGTCCTGCCCCACTGGAAGCACGAGGACCATGTGCCCGTCCGGGGACAGCAAGCTTCTCAGCTTGGCCATCGCTTCGATATCTCCGTTCAGTCGATCGGCCGACCCGTATCTGCCGGCGAGCCCGACATGTTCGATCGTTGAGCAGTTCATGATCAGATCGAAGCGGTCGTCTTCCTCGCGGAGATCCATTACGTCGACGTGGCGAAACTCGATGTTGGGGTAGCTGAGCGAGAACTGTAGGGGCATGAGGTCGATCGCAAGCACGCGCGCGCCGGTACTGCCCGCCGCCAGGGATAGAACGCCCGAGCCGGCGCCGAAGTCGAGAACGGATTTACCGGGACCAGCGAAGCGACTGATGCGTGCAGCGACGTAGCTCCACTCGATATCCCGATCGCCCGTCAGATCGAGAGCGCTCGAGCCGAGCTCAGGAAGGTGCTTGCCACAAAAGGCGTGCGGATGCGCTTCGGTCGGCGGCTCTTGCTCTGTCCACCGGCAATCGCTGCCCACGTATCGCTTGTAACGGGCCCCGAAGCCGCAAACCTCGCAACGCGGGTTTCCCGTCAAGACCCGGGACATGACTCTTCTAGCTCTCAACAGCATGCTCTCGTCCTCGCTTCATGTCCGTGATTGTCCAAGACGGTCGTCGAGCGGCTCATTCGCTAGCGTCGATCTGTCGGCATACGTACTCGACCTCGCTCTCCGTCAACTGCGGGAACATCGGCAGCGAGAGGACTTCGGACGCTGCGGCTTCGGCTACCGGATACGCTCCCTCGCGTAGACCGAGATCGCGGTAAGCGCCCTGCAGATGAACCGGGACCGGGTAGTGGATGAGAGTTGCGACTCCGCGCTTGGCAAGCGCCGCGGCGAGCACGTCGCGCCTTGGATGGCGAATGACATATAGGTGCCAGGCATGAACCGCGTAGTCCATACATACGGGGCGGCGCACGAGCGAGTTGCCGATCATTTCCTGGTAGATAGCGACGATCCGGCGGCGGCGCTCGTTCCAGGTGTCGAGCCGCTTTAGCTTGGCCCGCAGGATGCCTGCCTGAATCTCGTCGAGTCGGCTGTTGAAGCCCTTGACCTCGTGGTAGTAACGACGCTCCTGGCCGTAGTTCCTGAGCATCCGGATTTGCTGCGCGCCGTCGCTGCTTCGCGCTACGACTGCGCCTCCGTCTCCGTAGCAGCCCAGGTTCTTGCTCGGGTAGAAGCTGAAAGCGCCGAAGTCACCCATGGTGCCGGCCTTGCGCCCCTTGTACTCGCCCCCGGATGCTTGAGCGGCGTCCTCTACGACGACCAGCTCGAACTCCCGGGCGATATCCATGATCGGATCCATGTCGGCGCACTGGCCGTAGAGATGCACGGGAACGACCGCCTTCAGCCGCCGCCCGAGGCGCGGTTTCTGAGCAGCCACGAGCTCGCGCAGCCTATCCGGGTCCATCGTGAAACTCGCCGCGTCGATGTCCACAAGCAGCGGCGTCGCGCCTGCCGCGCTGATCGCCGAGACGGTCGGGACAGCCGTGTTGGGCACCGTCACGACGTAGTCGCCCTGTTCGACGCCGCCGGCGACGAGAGCCAGGTGGATTGCCTCGGTTCCGGAGCCGACTCCGACGACGGGTGAGCCTCCGAGGTAGGCGGAGAACTCCGCCTCGAAGCCCTCGACCTCTTGACCGAGAACGAACCAGCCGGATTCGATGACCCGGGCGACTGCCGCCCGGACGTCTTCCCCGCAGTCGACGAGCTCTCGCTTCACGCTGCCGAACGGCACCCTCATCGTCTCGGCACCGTCTCTCACCAATACTGAGGCTTGTTGTGACGGTAGAAATCGACCGTCTGCTTGACGCCTGCGCGGAGGGATGTCGTCGGTTCCCAACCGACGACGCGCCGAATCTTGGAGATGTCCGAGTAGAAGTCGCCCGGTTCCTGAGCGGCGCGCTCCTGCGTGAACGGAGCAAACTCCCATTCGCCCGAGCCGGCCTCCTCGATCGCGACCTTGGCCAGCTCGAGGAAGCTCGACGCCTTGTCGTCGCCGACGTTCAGCACCTCGCCGTAGGCCTGCTCGGAACTTGCGGCCATGAGGATGGCGTCAACGCAGTCTTGAACGTACAAGAAATCGCGCAGAATCTGGCCGTCGCCGAACACCCTGATCGTCTCTCCGTCGATCGCCTGCCGAATGAACCAGTTGGCCACGCCAAAGCGGCTGTGGAGCATCTGCGCCCGCTCGCCGTAGATGTTGGTGAGGCGCAGCGTGACGGATTGGATGCCGTGGTTGTCGTGGTAGATCTTGAATATCTTCTGCGACGTCAAGCTCGAGAGTTCATAGAGGCCCTTCGGGTTGATCGGCGCGTCCTCGCTGGCGGGTAGCTTCGCGACGGATCCATACTCGCCGCGGGTTCCCGTGTACACCAATCGAGCTTCGGGGTTGAACTTCCGGCAGGCCTCGAGCAGCACGACCGACCCCTTGATGTTGATGTCGATGTCCGAATAGGGATCGGTCAGGCTCAGTACATGGTCGTTCTGGCCGGCCAGATGGAAGATGAAGTCCTTACCGCGGACGACGTAGTTCATGCTGTGCTCGTCGCGGATATCGGAGAAGTTCACGACGACTTGGTCGCGAACAGGCTCGACATTGAAGAGATTGCCTCCGAGGCCGGGGATCATGGCGTCCATGAGTAGGACGTGGGCGCCGCAGTCCACGAGCTTCGCGGCCAGGTTGCTCCCGACGAAGCCGAGGCCGCCTGTCACCAGCACTTCTTTGCCCTCAAAACTCTTCTTGATTTCCTCGTTCACTTCTTCTCCGTCCGCCGAGGTCCTCGGCTTACAGGTAGGCCTCGATGATCTGCTCCAGCTCCTTCATCCGCTGCAGGTATGTGTGGCTATGCAGCGTACGTTCCTGACCGGCTCGCGCGATGGCGAGGCGCTCCTCGTCGTGGACAAGGTAATACCTGATCTTCTCGATCAGATCGTCGGCGTCACTATAGGAAACGACCTCTGATCCCACATCGAAGAGCTCGCCCAGATTGTCCTTTTCGTCGGTGAGAAGCATTGCGCCAACACCCGTCGCCTCGTAGAGGCGCATGTTGTTGGCGAAGGTCTCGTTCTCTGGCGAAACGATGCCGTGCCGGTTGACTGCGATCTTGGAATTACGAAGGACGTTGTACATATCCAGACCCCACGCCTCGCCGTGGAACCTCTTCCTCAGCGCCGAGCCCGCCGGCAGGCTCTCGGCGCCGTAGCCCCACACGTCGAGCTCGATCTCCGCGGCTACCTTCTCTAGTAACGCCGTCCCCCTGCTGTGAACGTCTGCGAACCCGCCGATGAAAACCGCCCCGTAGGGGTGGGGAAGCGCAGTCAATCGGTCGAGGACCGCGGGCTCGAAGCCGATCTTGAGGTACTCACTTCCAATTCCCAGGCTCCGGAATCGATCGACGAAGCGCGGAAACGAGGTGAGGATGAGGTCGCAGCTGCGCAAGTAGTGCTCCGCGGGCGGAAGACACGCTATCTGCCCGACGATGAGCTTCACCAACGGGCGTACCTCGCGGATGAACCAGGGCTCGCAAAGGCCGATGTCCTGGAAGTACAACACGTCGGGCCGCTCTTCCTCGATGCGCCGGGCTAGAAGCGGCAGGATCCAGCTCGGTTCCTTCATGAACCGCGCCGCGTGCGGGATTCTGCGCATGAGCTTCTGTCTCGCCGACGGTGTGGGCAGAGCCATTTTGTGAGCGACCGCCCACTTCGCCTGCAGTACCCGGTCGTTGGCAATGACGTCGACCGCATCGTGCCCCAGCAAGCGAAGATTCTTCGAGTAGAAGTCGGAGGTTCCGAAGTACGTAGCCATCAACGTGGCGAGCGCTTCGTCATAGTCGGCGTCGCCGAGCTCCGGGTGAGCCTCGTGGAAGGTCTCGAGAAAGGCAGGGTAGTACGTGTCGACGATCAGTAAGCTGCGCGCGGCCACGACTATGTCCCCGCTTCGGCTCGGCGCCGCTTAGCGACGCGGTGCCAGTACCACTTGTCTCTCACATAGTTGACAACGCGGTAGGCGGGAACGAGCGGTCGCATAAGCGGATACTGTGCAGGGGGATACAGAAGCGGCCAGGTGTCGAGCGCCCTGCGCAGATGACGCCAGGCTCGAACCGGCTTGCCACCGGGGCGCTTGATCTTCCAGGTCGCGTCCGAGAGCAAGAACTGCGTCATGAATCCGTTCTCGAGAAGGCCACGGTTGGCAACCGATTCGGGATCTTGCCAAGTTCCCTTCAGCGGCCCGGGGTGGTGAGAGTAGTCGTGCGCCTGGTGGACCAGGCCGACTGCGCGTGTGGCATTGACGATGGGGATTCTCTCGGCTCGCGCGTTGTACACCATCCAGTTGTCCCATCCGCCCCGACCCACGACAAACGCCGGCATGTTGCGAATCATCCCGGTTGGAAACACGAAGTAATCCATTCCGGTTGGACCATGAGGCGACCCGTGCTCTCGTGCTCGAAGCAGAAGACGCTTCTGCCAACCGTCGCTGAAGTCCAAAGGCTCGGTGACGTCGAGATCTGTTCGCTCTCCGAGCATGAGAAACTGCGGAAACTCGATCCCCGCCGCCGTCTCCGGCAGGTCGTCGAACGCGATGACGTCGCTGTTCAGGTAGCACGTCAGCCGGTGCTCTGCCAGATCCTGCGCGCGATTGAAGGCCCGGTCCAGGCGCGGCGTGCCATGCTCGTTCCGCTCGATATCGACGACGTGAATAGCGCCGATCTCCGCGGCCGCCTCAGCAATGCCGGGCTCGTCTCCGAAGATGACGATCTGGCATTTCGGCTCGAGGAAAGTCCAGCTACGCAGCGCGTTCATCTGGATAACGCCAACGTGACCGGCGAATGGCTTGGGGATCGAGAACAGCGTCAGCATGGGCTAAGTCTCGCACCGGTATCGCGATAGCCGTCGTTCATCTCAATGGCTACCTATCCGGCTCGGGAGAGCGGGATGAGGATATCGCGACGCGCGCCAAGAGGGTCCCGTGTTCGGGCAGTTCGATGACTTCCGCGGCGCCAACCGGTGCCAGGAACTCTTTCAGTGTGGTAGCCGTCCAGAAGCTCACGTGCCCTTTCCAATCGTCCTCACTACCGTTTGGAACCGTGATGACCAGCTGGCCGTTCGGCTTGCAGACACGCGCCATCTCATCGCGGGCGACTGCCGGTTTCTTCAGGTGCTCGAGCGTCTCGAGGGACGTCACCAATTCGAAATGGTCGCTCGGAAACGGAATCTCGTAGGCGTCGCCTTCATGGAAGGCCACGCCCGGAACAACAGAACGCGCGCGCGTAATTGCGACGCTCGAGAAGTCCAGCCCGAAGAGCTCACCTGCGCTTCCCACTCGCCGCCGGAGGGCCAGTAGAAAGTGCCCTGTCCCGCATCCCACGTCAATCACCCGGTAGTCGGTCGACTCTCCGGCGAGGCCGCCGAGAACTGGGACGCAGTAGTCGGCGATCTGATCGTAGAACGCGAGGCGGCTTTCGCGCAGGTAGTCGGTCTCGATGAACTCGTCCTGTGAGAAGAAGTAATCGAAGGCCTTCTTCGAATTAGACTTCACTACCTCACTCGGCTTGCGGTAAACCCATCTGCCGAGCCAGCGTTCGACTTTTCGGCTCCACCAACCGCGCGCCTCGCAGTAGGCGGACCAGACTCCCATAATCCTGAACCAAGTGGCCCTAACGATCGGCCGGGACTTCAGCTTGGTTATAAGGCGCGCCCTGATTCCTCTCATCCCGACGTCACGTCCGAGGGGCGTGCACCGCTCGAATCGTCGTCGTCGCAGCTCCACTCCTGCGGAACGAGCAGTCCGCCGTGGCTCGATGAAGGCAGCTTGCCGGTCCCAAAGAAGTCACCCGCTTCGACGTGGAAGGTGACCGCGTTTTGAACCCAATCGACGATCTCGCCGTTGGCCGTGCAGAACAGATTGAGGAAGTACTGACCCGGCGCCAGAGGTAACCGCTCGATCCGGCACGAAAAGCGCCCGTGCCTCGGCGCGGAACCGAGACTGATCCCTGCCATTTCACTATCCAGAACCATCAGGCACTGCCCCGCCGCCGTGTATACGGCCATGGAAGCGTTGACGTGCTTGAGGCCGCTATCGCTGGTGAAAGCGGCGACGAACTCCAGATCCTGACCGCACTGGGCGACGTCCGAGTACTGCCCACGCTCACCCGAGCGAAGGCCGGCGCTGGTAAAGCGGAGTCGGCCGTCGCCTTGCCGATCGGTGCGCTCGGCGAGGTTCTGGCTGGCGGCTGTAGATGCGATGGACAGGTACTTCTCGATGATCTTCGTTGTTGGGCCGATCTCGACCAGTTGGCCGTGCTCCAAGAACATGGCTCGCGTGCACAGGCTCTCGATCGAGGCCATGTTGTGGCTCACCAGGAGTACCGTGGTGCCGGAGGTCGCGGCGTCGCCCATCTTCCCGAGCGACTTCTTTTGGAACCGTGCGTCCCCGACGGAGAGGACCTCGTCGACGATCAGGACGTCCGGCTCCAGGTGGGCGGCGACGGCGAAAGCCAGACGAACGTACATCCCGGACGAATAGAACTTGACCGGCGTGTCGAGAAACCGCTCGATTTCGGAGAAGGCGACGATCTCGTCGAAGCGCCTCGTGATCTCCTGCTTTCTTATGCCGAGGATGGCGCCGTTCAAGAAGATGTTCTCGCGGCCGGTGAGCTCCGGGTGAAAGCCGGTCCCGACCTCCAGGAGGCTTCCAACTCGTCCACGCAGAATGGCGTGCCCCTTTGTCGGATATGTGATCCGCGAGAGGATCTTCAGCAACGTGGATTTCCCGGCGCCGTTGCCGCCGATGACGCCGAAGATCTCCCCCTGCTGAACGTCGCAGCTCACGTCGTCGAGAGCCCATACGGTCTCTCGGGAGGCGCCCTGGGTTATGTGGGGTTGAAGCGGGCGGCGCAGAATGTTGACGATGTCGTCGCGAAGGGAGCCGTACCCCGCTTTGGGTTGATGGCTGATGACGTAGGCCTTGGAGAGGCCGTTGATCTCGACGATCGGCGTCATATGTAGTCGGCGAAGCTTCGTTCTTGGCGCAGGAAGTAGTAAACGCCGAATACGAGCATGCAGACGATGCTCGTGAGAGAGATGCAGAACATCGACCACGGGATGGCTCCCTGGTGCAGAGTGCCGGCGCGCATGGCCTGGATGATCCCGGTCATCGGATTCAGATAGAGGACCCACTGAAAACGGGCGGGGACCTGCGTGATCGGATAGATCACCGGCGTGAGGAAGAGGAGCGTGCTGATCAGATACGGCACGACGAACTGGACATCGCGATAGCGGACGTTGAGGGCGCCGAAGAAGAGCCCCAGTCCCGTGGCGGCGAGGAAGGTAAGCGCGAGCATCGGTAAGAGCAGAGCGACTCCCGCAAGTCCTGGCCTGACGCCGTAGAAGAGGAAAAGTGCGGCGTACAGCACGAAAGCGAAGCAGAAGTCGACCATGTTGACGATCGTCGCGGAAAAGGGAGCGATGAGGCGCGGGAAGTAGATTTTTGAGATGACAGACTTGTTGGTCATCATGCTGTTGCTGGTTGAGGCCAGGGCGGCGGCGAAGAAGTTCCAGAACAGCAGGCCCGTGTAGGTGAAGATGGCGTACGGGATGGCGTTCGGCGATTTGATGTGCGCCACTTTGTTGAAGAAGACGGTGAAGACGACAACGGTGACGAATGGGGCGAACATCGCCCAGAGCGCCCCCAGCGCCGTCTGCTTGTAGCGAACTTTGATGTCGCGCCAGGCGAAGAAGTAGAAGAGCTCGCGGTAGCTCCAGAGCTCTCTCAGGTCGAGCTTGAGCGGTCCTTCGGGCCTGATGAAGAGCTCCATCGGCTTTACCTCCGCGGGATGCTCGTCGCGCTCGATCGGTCGGATTATCTCTTCGAGTTTCACTGATGGTCCTCGCTCGGAAACCGAGCCGCCCCCGGACGGAGAGCGCTTACTCGGAGCGCAGCCGATTCGAACACTATGCGGCGGCGCCTAGAGGATACCCAGGGTGCGGAGGCACGGTGCCGCGAGAAGCTGGGATCGTCGCTTTAGTAAGCCCCGCGCCGCGTCACGATCGCCGACACCGTCATCAGCAGAATGCGCAAGTCGCGGAAGATCGACATGTTCTCGATGTACTCGCGCTCGAGTGCCAGGCGCTCGTGGAAGTACAGGGCGCCGCGACCGTTGACCTGCATCGGGCCGGTCAGCCCGGGCTTGACCGAAAGCCTGAAGAGGTGCTCGGGCTCGTAGCGCTCGACCAGGTCGAGCTGCTCCGGACGAGGCCCGACCAGGCTCATGTCGCCCTTGAGCACGTTCCACAGCTGCGGGATCTCGTCGAGGCTCGAGCGGCGCAGGAAGCGGCCTACACGCGTGATGCGGGGATCGTTCTTGATCTTGAACATCGGCTCGGTGAGCTTGTCGAAGGGAACGATCTCCTGCAGGTGATGCTCGGCGTCGGCGACCATCGTGCGGAACTTGCGTATGCGGAACGGTCGCTTGTTGTGGCCGGCGCGCACCTGCGAGAAGACGACCGGGCCGCGGCTGTCGAACTTGATCGCGAGCGCGACGACGAGCGCGATCGGAGCGAGCAGGACGATCGCAACGCTGCTGACGGCGATATCCAGGACGCGCTTCAAGAGCAGCGTCGAGCGAGGAATGTTCCAGGTTCGGTATTCGAGCACCGGGAGATCCGCGATGTGGTTCATCTGCACGGCGGCCCCGAAGAGGTTCCTGGCCAGCGGAACCACGCTCAGCCTGATGTGCTGCCGCTGGCTGAGAGCGAAGAGCCCCTCGATCGTGTCCGCGTCGACCGAAGCGGCCGCGACGACGATGCGGTCGACCGAGTGCCAGCGGCCGTCTCCGTCTCGCAGTTCCTCGGGATCGATCTGCGCGATCTCCGCGACGATGTTGAGATGCGCGTCGGGGAACAGCTCGACCTTGCGCCGGATCGTTTCGACCTCGGAGCCGGAGCCGATGATGATCGTGCGCTCCGGCGGAGTGGCGTACCTCCAAAGGCGGCGGGTTACTCCGCGCAGCACGAATGCCGACAGGGCGGTGACGAGCATCAGGTGCGCCGCGCCGGCCAGCGGCAACGAGCCCGGAAGGGGCAGCCGTAGGAAGAACACGATGCCGATCGAGCCGAGGAGTGCCCAGGTTGCGATCAGCGGCGCCTCGTCGATCGTCAGGTGGCGGAGGGAGCGCTGATCGCGGTCATACAGTCCGAGGAGCTTTGCCAGCACAACCCACAACGGTATGAGCGTGATCGTCCAGAACAGCGCGTTGACGTTGCTTCCGAGCAGGAAGCCGACCGACAGGCCGCCGAAGAGTACGGCGAGGATGTCCGCGGCCGCGAGCATGCGCCGTAAAAGAGACTCGCGCCACTCGTTGGTCGAGGGCTCTGCCCAAACGTCGTTGTGTCCGGCGATCGAGCGCGAATCGGCGTGTTTAGTTTTGCGTGACGGGGGACTCGACATGAAGCTCATAATCGTCTCGTGATTGCGACCTGGCGATCGAGCTTCCTGTGACTGCTTTCCGTCACTCCACCCGGCGACTTCTGGTGGTTTCGGCATCTCGCTCACGATTCCTGGCGAGACCCAGCCTAACACGCGGCCGATTTCTTAGCTAATGGCAAAGTTATAATCCGGACCAGTTGCGTTTGGCGAGATACGGCTTTCGATCATGGATCCGGCGAACGATCACACTCTTCCGTATCCCCACTCGCGCGCCCTGCAAACCACAAGAGCTCGGGATGAGAAAGGGCATCGCGTTCGCGGGCGCCGGCCTTTCCACCCACTCTAGACCTGGAAATGTCAAGTGGTTGTAAAGGCTCATGCGTGCACGAGTTGCCGCCGCCTGTGACGAGGCTCCACGATAGGCTTGATGCGCATGAACGGACAGAAGATGTTGATCAGCGAAGGCGCCGGCGTTCGCGCCGCTCCGGCGGAACTCGCCAAGCCGGCGTAGGAGATCGTACGTCGGCGCTCGACATGATCACCCTCTCGTACCGCTGATGCAGCGCAGGCCGCTCTTCGACACGATCGTGTGCCTTCCGATCACGGAGTGGGCCGGTCTTCCGCACAACTCCCGGCACCTCATGAACGAGGCCGAGCGGCGAGGCTATCGAGTTCTCTGGGTTGATCCGATTGGCCTGCGCAGCGCGAGACTGCAGCGAAAAGACGTCGCGAAGCTGACCCGCCGGCTACTTCAGTTCAGGCGCCCATTCGCTCGGGTGAGCGACCGTATCTGGCGCCTCGCACCATTCGGGATCCCCCTCCAGGGCACTCGGCCGGGAGCCGCGCTCAATCGGCGCATGCTCGCATTCCAGATTCGGCGGGCCCTTCGCAGGCTGGGCGCCGAACGGGTGCTGCTTTGGTCGTACTCGCCCCACCTGGTGAAGCTGCGGCATCTCGTCAACTGCGATCTCACCGTCTACTACCGCACCGACGACTACCCGTCCGCGCCGGGCGTCAACATCGGCCGACTGCGCAAATTGGAGTCCGAAGCCGCGACGCTGGCCGACCTCTGCGTGACAGTCAACGAACTGTCTCTCACCGACCTACCGAACTCCACCCGTCGGCGCCTGTTCGTGCCAAACGGCGTCGACCTCGATGTCTTCAAAGCCGGTTCTCGACACGATGATCCGGTTGCGCAGGTCGGGCACCCGCGCCTGCTAGTAATCGGGACTTTCGATCGCTGGGTCGACCTCGATCTTCTCCGCAATCTGATGCTCCAGCGGCCCGAGTGGTCGTTGGTGCTGGCCGGAGAGAGCAAGGTCGATCTCGAGCCGCTCACAGCGCTTCCGAAAGTGACCTTCCTCGGTCAGGTTCAACTCGACCGGTTGCCTTCTCTCATCGCCGGTTGCGATGTCGGGCTGGTGCCGCATCGTGTCGAGCCGTTCACCACCAGAATGAGCCCCGGCAAGGTCTACCAGTACCTGGCGATGGGCCTGCCCGTGCTCTGCACCCCGTTTGTCGACCCTTCGATCTTCGCCGGTCAGATCACGGTGGCACCTGGAGATCCGGTCGACTTCGGGGAGGCGATCGAGGAGCTTCTTGCCTCCAACTCGTCCGAGCTGACGGCGGCCAGGCGGGCGTTTGCCGCCGAGCAGTCCTGGCCGGTTCGTTTCGATGCCGTTGAAGAAGCGCTTGCGCGCATTCTCGCGGAGAAACCCAGCAAGGATCCCGGCTCAGCCCGCGACGATCGAGCGCAAGCGACCGAGTAAGCCGGCCTCGAACGAGTCGCCGCGCATGCGCCGAGCGAGGACTTTGCTGGCCGGGTACCAGGCTCGGCCGCGCATAACGAGCACGCAGACCGCGACCGTAAGGACGGCTTCGGCGAGGGCCTGAGCGAGGAGACCCGCGCCGGCGAGAAGCTCGGCGCAGCCGAAAGCGGCGCCGAAAGCGGCCAGCGACACGAGCCCATGGATGAGGTGACTGCCGAGCACGAGCCGAACGTCGACGATGCCGCGGCTGACGAACGGCCTGAGCGTGATCGCGTAGGTTGACCACTGAGCGATGGCCACGCCGACGAGGAGTGCCTGTATCCCGAGCCCGGCGGCGTCCACCACCGCGACCGCGGAACCGAGCAGCGCTAGCAGCACGAACAGCCTGAACGCGGCGAACCGGATCCAACCCAGCGCCTCGGCTGCGTTGGTCAAGAACGTCGTCGGGAACGCGCCGCAGGCGATCAAGACGAACAGGCGGAGCAGCGGCGCTGCGCTGTGCCAGCGCTGGCCGAGCATTAGGTCGACCAGAACCGGCGCACCTCCGGCGACGATCGCAAACAGCGGCCAAATGTAGCCGGTCGCCAGGACTATGCCCTCGCTCAGCATCGCCTTTGTTCTGACGGCGTCGTCGCGAACCCGACCATACAGCGGGAACAGGACTTTGGTGATACCCGTCGAGAGGTAGCCGAGCGGGAGATTGATAACCAGCGAGGCGCGGTTGTACAGGCCGAGCGTGAACTTCCCGAACGAGAGGCTCGTGAACCAGCTCGGGATTGCATTGATCGCCCAGGCGCTGAAATAGAGCCCACTCAGCTGGCCGCCATAGGTAAGGAGCGTGCGCCCTTCGCCGCGATCGAAGCCGAGGCGTAAATCGTGTCGCGCGAGCGCGATGGCGCCGACGAAAAGCGCGCCGGCGCCCACGGTCTGCCCGATTGCGAGCGCCATGGTTGTGTGCAGGAAAACGGCGAGCACGACGCCGACCGTGATCCCGCTCACCTGCGTGCTCGTTTCGACGAGCGCGCTTGCGCCGAACCGCAAACGACGGCGAACGAGCGCGAGGGGCACGGCGGAGAGGGAGTTGAAGAAGAGGGAAAAGGCGAGCACGCGAATGAGGCGCGTCGCCGCCGGGATGTTCCAGGCATCTGCCCATGTCGGAGCGACAAACCAAAGCGCTACGAGCGTGAGCGTCGCGGCGACGAGCGAGATGACAACGGCGGTTCCCACCGTTTTCTCGCCGAGCTCCGAGCGCCTCAAGACGGCGAGACCGACGGTCGCGAAGGTGAAGTAGGCGGCGAGCCCGCTCGCAGCCTGCGCGGCGGCGTAGACACCAAACCACGCCGGGGCGATCAGTCGCGCGGTGGCGATCGTCGAAACGATCTGAACTACCACCAGAATGGCGATCCCGGAGTAGTTCCAGACGACGCCTTGGAGCGCGCTCTTCGTCAGCGAAGGCGATCTCTGGGGGGACACGGTCGCTTTGTTGTCGGAGAATGGCGCGGGCACTCGAGGGAAGCTACTAGTGCGAGCGGCGCTCGTGAGCGAGTTGTCTCTACGCTAGCCGGCGCCGGTCACCGCCGCCTGCGCGGACGGCGCGCTCTACTCGGCTGAGACGCGACCGTTTCGACGAGCATCGAGCACGCATTCGGGCTCGAGGATGTGGACTTTGACGCGGAGCGCCACTCTTGCGACGAATTCCCTGCGGGCGGGGCGGCGTGGCGTCTTCCAGTCGCTGCGCGTAAGACGGGGAGCGAGACTATATTGGAGTCCGCGAACACACCAGTAGAGCCGTGTCCAGAGTTAGCGTCAACATACCCGCCTACAACGCTGAGGATTTTCTCGCCCGAGCGCTTCGCTCGGTCGAAGCGCAGACGTACAGCGACTACGAGATCGTCCTCGTCGACGACGGCTCGACCGACCGCACAGCCGAGATCGCGCGCTCGTTCGAAAAAGTCCGATACGTCCGCCAGGACCATCAGGGAGAAGCGGAGGCGCGAAGCCGCGGACTCGAGGAATCGCAGGGTGAGCTCGTCGCCTTTCTCGATGCCGATGACGAGTGGTTGCCCGAGAAGCTCGAGCGACAGATCGCGTTCATGGACGAGAGGCGCTCGGAATTCAGCTACACGGACTCGTACTGCACAAAAGGCGGGAAGCGCGTTCGTTACAGCAAGCTGGCGCCGCCGTGGGACGGACAGATACTCGTGCCGCTGCTGGCGGAGTGGCTCGAGCACGCCTTCATCACGAACAACAGCGTGATCGCGTCGAAGGATCTACTGAGAAGCGTAGGCGGCTTCGATTGCGAGGCTCCGTTCCGCTCGAATACCGACTATGGCCTGTGGCTGAGGGTCGCTCTCGCCGGTACCCGCTTCGACTACTTCGACGAGCCGCTGGCAATCTATTACCGAGGCCACAAGAGCGACTCTTCGGACAGCGTCGTGATGCTCAAGCGGTACATGCAGGCACTGGAGTACTTCTCTTCGCATTACCCCTTCCCGCCGGAGGCCGAGACTTTGCTCGAACGAACATTGGAGCGGACGAACGTTGCGCTCGGAGCGAAACTGCTCAAGCACGGACGCCTGCGTGAGGCCGCGCCTTATCTCCGTCACGGTCAGCTTCGCGATCTCGCGGCGAAGTCGCGGCTCTTCTTCAACCGCCGGCTGAGATCCATATTCCGGCGCTCCGGATAGCGCTTCTAGCTCCCGCCGCTAGCGCGGCTTTTCTGCAATCAAGAAGTAACCGAAGGGAAAGCTGTGGCCGGTGGCTCGGGATACTTTCCTGCCGAAACGCGTTCTCGTGAATCCCGCCGTGAGCCACTGAGAAAACACCGCCAGTGGATATCCGATCAGCGGAAAGCGCTTGACGTTCTTTGCGAACACGTCGGCCAGGATCTCGGGAGCGCCGCCGATACTCTCGAGCTGAATCAGCCTGAGACCCGAGTTCTCGACGAATCTTCTCAGCGCGAACTCGGTGTACCTGTAGTAGTCGTAGGGGCCGGCGTGAATCGAGTAGTAGAAAGGCACGTTCAGGATCACCTTCCCACTTGGCGCCAGAATCCTGGAGATCTCCGCCCAGAGCGGCTCCGGCTGCGCTATGTGCTCGAGAACGTCAGACAGGATTACCGTGTCGAAGGCGGCGTCAGCGAAGGGGAGGGCTTTGTTGAGATCGCACTCCACGTCGAGGTAGGCGTTCTCGTGTGAGGTGTTGCCCCAGTCCACACAGGTGACCTCGCTTA
The DNA here is from genome assembly GCA_017882615.1 of Thermoleophilia bacterium. Lineage (GTDB taxonomy): Bacteria > Actinomycetota > Thermoleophilia > Gaiellales > Gaiellaceae > Fen-549. The sequence continues at coordinate 12,389 of JADGPD010000021.1, read as the reverse complement.
CGCAGTCCGCGTACGCGCGATAGAGCGGCGCTTTGCCGCAGCCGAGATCCACCAGTCTGCCCCTGGCATGGCGCCGTAGGTTGGCGTCGTAGTAGGCGGCTACTCGATCGACCATCAACCGGGAAGCCGCGTCGACTTCCTCGCTGTCTCGCGAAGCGATCAGCTTCCCACGCCGGTAGACGAACTTGCTTGGTCTCCAGCTGTCGCGGTTTTTCATGACTGATCCATCGGACGAGACCTGGACCTACCTGTGGCTGCCTGTTCCGGACATCCATTCGACAGGATGGCTGATCGCCTCGGACGGAATTGTCTGCAAAAGGTGGTGATCGGTGTCGAGCGCCAACGCTACGATTGCGGCTACCGGTGCCCAATTACCTTCCAGCCAGTCGGTCGGCGTCCTTGTGCGACGCATGCGAGTCGTCCGCGGCGAGCGCTCCGGTGCAGCGAGAACGCGCACGGGCCGGCGTCGAGGTACGAGATTGAAGCGTCGCAGCGACCGGCCCATCGAGCACATCCTCCTGGTCGCCTATCTCTACTCGCCCTGCAACGTGGTCTCCGCACATCGGCCGCTTGGGCTGCGCCGGGGGTTTGAGGCGGCGGGTGTCCGCACTACGGTGCTGACGAGCAAGATCTCCGGCTCGGCCGAAGATGACGAGGCGCAGGGGGTCATTCGCGCGGGCGACCTGAGGACTCGGTTTCGCACGCAGTACCAGGAGCTCGTCGGATACAGCGGGGAGACAGGCGTCGCCTCACGCGACAGGCCGCGCTGGTGGACGAACTTCGTGGTTCCCGACATCACTGCGCTGACCTGGTTTCCGCAGGCGCTTCGGCAACTGCTCAAGCTGATCAGGAAAGACCGCCCCGACGCGATCGTGACCACCTCGGGGCCGGAGTCGACGCATCTGCTCGGCCTCGTCGCACGCGCCTTCGGCGTCCGCTGGGTAGCCGACTACCGCGACGGATGGTTGCGCGACGTGTCCCATCCCTTCTTCCTGCGCCCGCTCGACAGGCTGCTGGAACGATTGATTGCGCGGCGCGCGACCTTCGTCAGCGCGATCAACGAGGAGATCGCCTCAGACGTCAGGCGCCGCTACGGCGTCTCGGCGCACGTCATCTCGAACGGCTTCGACATGCGGGCGATCGAGAGCGCGACGGACGAGCGGGCGAAGCTCGACGCGAAGCGATTCTCGCTGGTCTACACCGGAATGTTCGGGATGGACCTGGAGGAACCGGTTCTTCACCGAGGTCGAGACGCCCGCATGTTTCTCGATGCGCTGGAGCTCTTGCTCGAACGGGAGCCGCAGCTGACGACCAGCTTCGAGCTTGTCGCCGCCGGGACGATCAGCGATGCCGAGCGCGAGCTGCTCGGCGAGGGGAATCTCGGTCGCGTCACTCGCGTCATGGGGCGAGTCCCTCACAGCACGGCGCTCGGCCTTCAACAAGCCGCCGACGGTCTGCTGCTGATCCCCGGCGGCATCGACGCAACGACCGCCAAGGTATTCGAGTATCTGGCCGCGAAGAAGCCGATCTTCGCCATCACCGAGCGACAGTCCGCCGCCGCGGAGCTGCTCAGCGAGGCCGGTGCTCATACGGCGGCGCCGCCAACCGGCCCCGAGGAGCTTGCTGCGGCCTTCCGCGCGTACTTGGCGCGCTGGGCCAAAGCGGGGGAGCAATTCCAGCCTTCCCCGGCCTTTGACCTGGGCGCCTACGAGTACGAAAGTCTAGGCCGGAAGATGCTCGATCTGATCGACGCAGAAGGCGCGGCGCCGAAACGAAAACCTCGCTTTCCCAAGGAGGCTCGAACGAATTCATGAAGGTTCTCTTCATTACGAACTGGTACCCGACCCGCGACTTCGGCTACGGAGGTGTCTTCGTGCGCGAGCACGCCAAGGCCGTTCGGGCCGCGGGCAACGAGGTCGTCGTGCTGCACCTGGCTCGAGCCTCGAAGGAGTGCCGCGGGCTCTGGAAGATGGAGGAGGAGCTCGACCCCGAGCTCAGCGAGGGAATTCCCGCCTATCACGTCTACCACCGTGCGATGCCGCTTCGCGGAACGTCGTATCCGCTCTATCTCCGGAGTGCGATCAAGGCCTTCCGGCGCCTGCGCGCGGAGGGGTTCGTGCCCGACGTGATCCACGCCCACGTCTACGACGCCGGAGTCCCCGCAGTGATGATCGGAAAGCGAAATGGAATTCCCGTCGTGATCACCGAGCAGTTCACCGGCTTCCCGCGCCGGACGCTGAATCGGGCGGCGGTGCGCAAGGCCCGCTACGCCTACCGGAACGCCGATCGCGCGCTGCCCGTATCGATGCACCTGCAGCGGTCGATCGAGGCCTACGGGATCGAGGCCAAGTTCGAGATCGTGCCCAACGTCGCCGATACCACCATGTTCTTCACCGCGAAGCGGAGGCTGAAGAAGACGGACGAGAAGCGGATGATCTTCGTCGGGAACCTCGAGCCGTCGCAACACAAGGGCTATCCGACGCTGCTCGAGGCGCTGACGCTGCTTCGCAACCGCCGCAGCGACTGGCGACTGGAGGTGATCGGCGAGGGGCCCGAGCGCCCGGAGTACCAGCGGCGCACCGAGGCTGCGGGTCTTTCCGGGGCGGTCGCCTTTCACGGGGCGAAGCCGAAACGGGAGATCGCCGAGATGATGCGCGGCTCTGATCTGTTCGTGCTTCCGAGCCGTTTCGACAATCTCCCCTGCGTCGTCGTCGAGGCGCTGGCATCAGGGCTCCCCGTTGTCTCGACCACGGTCGGGGGCATCCCGGAGATGGTCTACGAAGGCGCCGGCATCCTCGTACCGCCTGATGATCCCCCGGCGCTGGCCGATGCCCTGGACAGCGTGCTCTCGAGCCTCGACTCGTACGACCGCGTCAGCATCGCCGCAGACGCCCGCGGTCGATACAGCCTCGAAGCCGTCGGAGCACAGTTACAGGCGATCTACGAGTCCGTGCTCTCGGCGTCGGACAAAGCGGCGGGCGTTGCCGCCACATCCAAGCCGGCAGAGTCCTGAGCCGTGGGGCGTGCGAGCAGCCTGCGAGCCAGGCGCAGGTAGGCCGCGCCGTCTTCCCGGGCGGGAACGAACACGGCTCGAGCCGAGACCTTGGCGATCTTGCAGTACACCGCTGCGGTCATCACGCACAGCAGCGAGTACGAGGCCGTGCTCGACCAGGCAGCTCCTTTGATCCCGTAACGCGGAACCAGCATCAGGTTCAGGCCCAGGTTCAACGCGACGCTCACGGTGGCGATGTAGGAGTTGAGGATCGGACGCCCGCGCGCGGCGATGTCGTTTCCGAGCACGCGGGTTGCGCTGTAGGCGACGATGCCGGGGAGGAGGGCACGTAGAGCGCCGGCCGAAGAGGCGAACTTGCCTCCGTAGAGGAGAGTCACCAGCGGCCCGCTGAGCAGCCAGAACAGTGCCGCTGCGGCGGCGGTAAGCCAGAAGGTATTTCGCGCGAGCAAAGGCGTGATCGAGCGGCGTACGTCCTCGTCCTTTTCCTCGGCGATCCTCGGAAAGAGCGCTACGCTCACGGCCTGGGAGAGCATCCAGAGACGCTCGGCCACGGCCACCGCGGCCGCATACAGACCGACCGCCGCGGGCGACGCGTAGGCGTTGAGAACGAAGACGTCGAGCCGGTAGCCGAGGAAGTTCAACACGTTGGCCGCGTGGACGCGAATGCCGTATGAGGTGGCGACCTTGACGTAGCCACGGTCGGGTCGCCAGCTGACGCCAACGGTCCGGCTGGCTATCACGAGAACCACCACCGCGAGCAGGACGGTGCTGATCGTGGTCGCGACGATCGCGGCGCGCACTCCACCTCCCAGAGCGAGAAGAGCGACTCCGATCAGGAGCAGGGGCAGCACGGCCTGCGCGACCGTTATCCGGTTGAACTCCCGGAAGCGTTGCAGCCCCAGGAAGACGGACTGCACATTCCCTAAAACGAGAGCGAACGGGACGACCGCCATGGCGATGAGGAGGTAGGAAGCGGGAACGCCTTTGAGCGTTGCGCCGCTGAAGACGATGACGGCGAATCCCGCGCCGATGATCGCGAGCCCGAGTGCGAAGCCGAGCAAAACGCTATTGCCGAGCACTACGGTTCGGGCTCGCTCGCCGCGGGCCGTGAAGTAGGTCGCCGCCGAGCCCAGCCCGACGCTTCCGAGCGTGACGATCAGCGTCGCCAGCAGCGTCGCCACGGTCAGCTGGCCGCGCCCGGTCGGTCCCAACAGGCGCGTCGTGATGATCGCCGTCCCGACGACGGCGATCGCCGCAACGATGGTCGCGAACAACACGCTCGAGGAGTTGCGGGCTAGCGTCCTGCGCTTCCCAACACTGCCGCTCGCAGCCTGACCTTCGGGTGTCTGCGCGGGATTCAATTTAGTCGGTGACCCTCTTCAGGCGGCGCGACACGATACCTCCAAGCTACCCGGCGTCGTCGCGGACTGTCGCGCCCCACGAAGACGGTAATCAGGTTCGAGACGCATGCCAACTCGAAGCCCGAACCGCCGGGGAGCCGGAAACGATTCCCGGCGCCGGCTATCGGCGGGATTTCGATACGCGGTCGAGGCCCGCAGCGAGCCTATCTGAGGAGGGCTTTCTGTATGCTCGGCGGGCCTCGGAGGTGTCAGTCAACCGTGAAATCAGAACGCAATGGAAACGGGAGCTCGACCGCTGAGGAAATCCGCTTCCCGGTGCGCGTCATCATTCCGAACTGGAACGGAATCGCCCACCTGACGGCCTGCCTGGAGACGCTCGGCGCCCAGACCTATCGGGAGTTCGAGACCGTCGTAGTGGACAACGCCTCGAGTGACGGCTCGGTTGCTCTGATCGAGTCGAAATTCCCGGCGGTATCGGTGATCCGGCTCGACGAGAACAAGGGCTTCGGCGCCGCAATGAACATCGCTCTTCGGGAGGCGCGCAACGACTACGTCGCCTGCCTGAACAACGACACCGAGACCGATCCCGGCTGGCTGGGCGAGCTCGTCGCCTGCCTCGAGCGCCATCCCCGCGCCGCGGCCGCCACGTCGAAGATGCTCGCCATGAACGAACGCAGCCGGATCGACGACTGCGGCGACATACTGACGACGTACTTCCGAGCGTATGCCCGCGGACGAGGCGAGCAGGACAAGGGCCAGTACGACGAGGAGGTGCAGGTGTTCGGCGCTTCGGGAGGAGCCTCCCTCTGGCGCAGCGAGGTTGCGCGCGAGCTCGGCTACTTCGATGAAGATCTATTTGCCTACTACGAAGACGTGGACCTGAGCTTCAGGGCGCATCTGGCGGGATATGAGTGCTGGTACGCCCCGAAGGCGGTCGTTTTCCACGCCGGCGGTGGCACGTCACGGCGGCAGGCAAGCGAGTTTGCCTACTATCACGCGGTGCGCAACCGCTGGAGCATGATCGTGAAAAACGGCCCTGCGCCGTTGCTCTGGCGAAGCTCACTGCGAATCCTTTTCGCCGAGCTGCTCTCGCTTGCCAAGGCGGTGACCGAGCGTAAGACCATCCTTACCCTGAAGGCCCATCGGGACGTTTTGCGCGCCTTGCCGGCATGGACGCGCAGGCGAAAAGAGGTGCAGAGGACGCGCCGCATCAGCAGCCGCGAGCTGAGGCGCCTGATGAACTCCGGCTATCCGTCACTCGGACATCGAATCCGAGAAGCGTCGGCGAACGTCTTTCGGGCGCGCACGACATGAGCGCGACCGCGGGCGGGTTTCGCACGAGATTGCGGACGGAGCTCGTCGGCCCGCGTGTGCGCATCGGCCTGTTCGCGCTGAGCGCGGCCTGCGTCGTCGGGCTCGCGGTCCTGAAGGCGACGGCGCTGGACGTGGGCCCTCTGCCGAGCTTGCTCAAGGTGATCCTCCCATTCTCCTTCGTGGGCCTGAGCATCGTCGACTTTCGGGCGAGCGTCGCCATCGCAGTTTTCGAGCTAGTCCTCGGTGGCACCAGCGGGGGCTGGGTCGAGTACGGAACGCATCTGAGCGGGCGCGTCCTCCTGGATGGAGTTGTGATGCTTCGAGTCGCGAGCATCGTCATTGCCGACTGGCGGCGGGGAGAGCGAAAGGTCCTCGGCCGCTACGGCGCGCATGCGTTGGCGCTCGCCTTCCTGTTCCCGGCGATCTGGATGACCATCGGTCTGCTCAACCACAATGGCGCGGGCAACGTCTTCGGCGATGGCAACGGCTTCGCTTACTTCGCCTTCGCCCTGGTGGTCATCCTGCTCGTACGGCGCGGCGACGGGCAGTGGTTCCGGAACGTATTCCTCGCTGCCTGCGCGACGAACGGGGTCGCAAACCTCGTGCTGATCCTGGCCTCCGCGTCGCATCTGACCACTCTCACGTCGATTAACCAGGCTCTTCTGTCCAGCCGGCTCGACATGGGTGGGGTCATCGGCCACATGACCAACGGGGACTTCAGGCTTTTCACCGGCGCCAGCCTCTATCTGCAGGTCGGTCTGGCTCTGACCACCTGGCGACTGCTTTTGCGGCCACGGTCATATTGGTACTGGCTGCTCTATGCCGTGTTTTTGATCGACCTCGTCGCTACGTACACACGCGGGCTCTGGATCGGGGGGTTCGCCGCCGTCGTTTTGATCGTCGCTTTCGCAGCGCCAACGCTGAGGCGCGCGTTGACCTTCTCGGGCGTGACGGTTGCAGGCTTCGCTGTCGCGATGATCGTGATGCCGGTGGCCGGGTTCTCGCTGAGCGACTACGTGTTCAAACGCTCGGCGTCGATCACCAGCACGCAGACGTCTCAATTCCCGACAGCCGTCGTCAACCCGGGCTTCGAGAAAAGTGGCGCCTGGACACCGTTCGACTGGACGACGATCTCGTTGCGAATGCGCCGGGTGACTGTCCAACACAGGTCCGGGTCGCACTCGCTCGAGTTGATCGATACCGCCTCCGGAGAGGACGACTACGCCTACCAGAATCTGTCGGTGTTGCCGAGCACGAGCTACACGGTCAGCGCCTGGGTTAGCTCGTGGTCTTCGCTTCCAACGCGTCTGGTTGTCTGGGATGTAGAGGGCGGGTCAACCTCCGAAATCGGGATCGGGAACACGGCTGAACAGTGGAAGCGCGTGGTGCTCTCGTTCACGACGGTCGCACAGGCGCGTGATATTCAAATCAGGCTCTACGCAGCGATTGGGCGGGTGTACTGGGACGATATACACCTTGCCCGGGAAGTCGCTGCGACGCCGCCGTCAACCACGACATCGGCCTCGACCGCGACGCCGCCGTCAACCACGACATCGGCCTCGACCACGACATCGGCCTCGACCGCGACGCCGCCGTCAACCACGGCATCGCCGTCAACCCCGACGGCGGCGCCGACTTCAGTGGCGCCGCAACCGGGCATTCAAGGTGCGGGTGATACGAATGGCGATCTCGAGGGTGAGATCTCCAACTCGTACCGGATAAGGCAGGCGAAGAGCCTGGTCCGGCACATCCGCAAGCACCCCCTGCTCGGCTCCGGGTTCGGTGCGATCGCAACCGACTACTCCGCCGTGGGCTACAGGTACGAGCTGTCGTATCTCGACATTCTCTTCAAGGCGGGCATCGTCGGGCTGCTTCTCTTCCTTTCCTTTCCGCTGCGACTGGTCTGGGATGCTTTACGCCAGCGTTTCGGCAAAGCCAAGACAGCCCGGGGGGCACTGCCGCGCGGCGGTGCGATCGTAGTGGCGATCATCGCCAGCGTCCTGCTTGTCTCTGCCACCAACCCCTACCTGTTCGCGGCCTTCGGTTTCTTCTCGATTATCGCCACGGTTGCCTGGCTGGAGCCCGAACCGGAGCCTGGCGCGGAACCGCCGAGCTAGAGAGCGCCCTTGCGGCCCAGCGCCACGGCGACAGTAAGCACCAGGATCCGCAGGTCGCGGCCGATGGAGAGGTTCTCGATGTATTCGCGCTCGACAGCGAGGCGTTCCTGGAATACGAGCTGGCCTCGTCCGTAGACCTGCATCGGGCCGGTGAGGCCTGGCTTCACCGAGACGCGGAAGAGGTGCTCGGGCTCGTAGCGCTCAACCAACTCGACCTGCTCCGGACGGGGCCCGACCAGGCTCATCTTGCCGATCAGCACGTTCACCAGCTGCGGTAGCTCGTCCAGGCTCCAATGTCTGAGGAAGCGGCCGAAGCGCGTAATGCGGGGATCGTCGGTCAGCTTGAACATCGGCTCAGCCAGCTTGTCGAAGGGCACGAGGTCCTTGAGTTGCTCTTCGGCGTCGCGAACCATGGTGCGGAACTTGAACATCAAGAAAGGCCGTCCGCCGGCGCCGGCGCGGCGTTGCGAGTAGATGACCGGGCCGCGGCTGTCGAGCTTGATCGCAAGCGCGATCAAGACGAAGAGAGGTAGTAGGACTAACAGCGAGATCAGGCTGACGAGCAGGTCGAGCGAACGCTTCAAAAAGAGAGTCGAGCGGGCGACGGCCCAGGTGCGGTATTCGAGCACGGGAAGGTCAGCGATGCGGCTGAGCTGAACCGCGGTGCCGAAGAGGCTCCTAGTCAAAGGTATGACGCTGAGTCTGATGTTCTGCTCCTGTCCAACCGCAATCAACCGGGCGACATCTTGTCCGTCCGTGGCGGCGGAGGCGACGACGATTCGGTCGATCGATTGCAGCCGGCCGTCTCCGCGGAGCAGCTCGTCGATGTCCATCTCGGGGACGTTCGCGACGATCTCGAGATGCGTCTCGGGGAAGAGCTCGATCTTGCGCAAGAAGGCCTCAGTCTCCGGGCCCGAGCCCACGACGACGGTGCGCTCCGGCGGCGTGATCTTTCGCCAGAGGTAGCGCGTGAGACCCCTGAGAACGAAGGCAGAGCCGAAAACGGCAAGAGTCAGATGCCCTGCGCCCGTTGACGAGAGCGACCCCGGGACGGGCAGGTGGAAGAAGAGAATGACGGCCGCGGAACCGAGCACGGCCCAAACCGCGAGCGGGGCCGACTCATCGATCGTGAGATGGCGAAGAGCTCGTTGATCGCGGTCGTAGAGGCCGAGCAGCTTGGCGAGAATCGTCCAGACGGGGACGAGTGCGACGACCCAGAAGAATGCGCTTACGTTTCCGCCGGCGAAGAAGCCGATCCAGAGCGCACCGAAGACCACGGCGAGGATGTCACCCGACGCGAGCATCCGGCGAAGAAGCGACTCGCGCCACTCGTTCGACGCCAGCCGAGGTAGTGCGCCGACTCGACTCTCCGAACTCGGCTCGGCCGGCGCAGCGATCGTGGCCGCGCCGGAAGCGAGATCGTAGCTTCGCTGCCGAGACAAATCCGCAAGCTCTTCCCGCTCGGTCTCCGATTCAGGGGCCGCTGAAAGCCCTTCGCCGTTCAGGAAAAACAGGGAGATCAGTCGAGTTTTGACCTTGATAATAGGCAATAGTAGATCCCTGAATGGAGGCCTACAAGCAGTCCCCCCGCCGGAAAGGGCCGGCATCGCTCATCCGAACGCGCGAAGTGCTATCGCAACGTCGAACGAGGCCTTCGGTTAAGGGAGAATTGCCGCCGTGAGTGGCGTTTTTCGTAAGTCGGAGAAGAGCGGCGAGCGCCGGTTGAGCGAGAAGGCGCGTTGCAGGCTTTTCTCGGCCTGGCGGGCGTCGCCGAGCTCTGTCTCGATCCGAGCGGCCAAATACCAAGCTCCCCAGTTCGACGAATCTCGCTTGATCGCCTTCTTGATCCAGGAATGGGCCTCCTGGAGCCGTTGTTCCCGTTCGCTGACGATCGCAAGTTGTAGGTAGGGGGTCGAAGCCCAGGGCTGGAGGTTCCTCGCATCCAGCGCCGCGCGAATCGCGCCGCTCGTATTGCCGCTGGTCGTGAAGGCTTCGCTGTCGCTGATTCGAAGGTGGGCGAGCAGCGGGATCGCCTGAGCGCAGATAAGAAGCCAGACGCCGATCAACCCGGCCACGCTCAGGCCGAAGCGCCGATATCGAGCCGGTCGTTGCTCGTCGACCGCGACGACGCGCAGAGAATGGTTCGAAGCTGCGCTCGTGCTGAGAAGCGCCAGCGCCATCAATCCAACAACGGTTACCGCAGTCAGCTCCCACATCCAGTCGACAGCGGCCGCCGCGGAGTAGCCGGCGAAGACGGCGGTCAGCGCGGCGAAGGTGACCTTGGTCTCACCCGAGCTTCGCAGCGATCTGCGAACGCCGACACTGATACCCCCGATCGCCAGACCGGCGGTCAGAAGGAGCCCGATGATGCCCAGCTCGGCGAGCGACTCGATGTAAAGAGAGTGCGAATCCTTGACCGCGTAGTAGAAGCTCGTGTGCGCGAGCCACCACTCTTCGAAAGAGCCCGCTCCGCCGCCAAGCACCGGGTGATGTTCCCACTCGTTGATGGCCGAGCCCCAGAACTGCCAGCGCCCGCTGCCGCGTCCATTGATCAGGTGGGCACGCGCGAAATTGTTGGAGGCTATTGGTACGAGGGTCGCCGGCGAACGCTTGAAAGCATGGATCTGGCGAACCGGGTGACTGGCAACCGCGCCGACAACGATGGCCAGCACGAGTAAGGCTACGACGCCCCAGCCCAGCCAGGGTCTCGGCTCGTACTTCATGCGAGCGGCGGCGACGCGGCTCGCCGCGAAAAGCGCCCCTGCTCCCAGGCAGGCCAGAGCGACGAGGAGGGCGGCGGTGTGTCCCTGGCGCTCGACCGACTCCGATCCGAGCGGTCCGTTGACCAAAGCGTTGCGCGCTAGCAATGAGGCGACGGCACCGATTGAGCCGAGCGTCGCGCAGAGGAGCGCTACGGCGGCGCGCCAGCGGTTCTCCGTGAGCGCGAAGAACACGACTAAGCAGACGGCGACTGTGAGAATCCCGCCTCGAGACGAGGCGAGAACCACGACGGAGACGATCGCCGGAATCGGCGCGACCGCGAGCGCGGACACGAGCATTCGCTTGTCGTTGACGGCGATTCTCAGCAGCAGGGGAATGCCGAGAACGACGAAGACGGCGAGCCCGTTCCAGTATCCGGTCGGGAAGCTGAGCCGAGCGGCGACGCTGTGAAGATTCGCCGACAACCCCTGGTCGGGGAAGGAGCCGGGGAAGAGCCGGCTGATCAGCGAGACGATGGTGATCGCCGTAGCCGCGAGCGCGAGCCCGTCGCACCAGCGGCCCAGCGCTTTGCGCTTGATAGCGATTGCCACCAGCACGAAGACGCCGAGGAACAGAGATACCCGGTTGAACTCGTTGAATGCGTTCTCGGCGCTCGGCGCCCAGAACACCGAGGCGAAAGTCCAGGCGCAGAGCGCCGCGAGCACCCCGGCGAATGCAAGCGTCGCTCTCGTTGCGCTCTCCGTGCTGAACACCCGCAGCGCCACCCCGACGATTACGGCCCACCAGACTGCTATTGCAAGGGTGTTACGACTGGGCAGGTCGTAACTCCCGTTGTCGTAGGTAATCGCGAATGTAATAGCGGCGAGCGTGAGCGGGAGGAGAATCGCCGGCGAGAGCGCCGCGGGACGGATTCGTTTCAAAATCGCCACGTCTTGGTAGACTAGTCGCCCGAGGGGAGGTTCACCGTCAGTTGATTTTCATCCAGGCCTCACGCACTCGAGTTGGAATAGTTGCCCTTGTAGCCCTGGCGATGCTCGCCGTGCCAAGCATCGCGGCAGCCGGCGACGGCTCGGCCGTCTCGCAGTACACCGAGACCGTTCCGGGCTCGGGCGGCAAGATAGCCGGAAAGAAAAAGACGGTCCTCCCGAAGAAGAGCAAGGCCTCCTTGGCTCGGCTGCACAATCGCGCCACCAAGAAAACGCTCGAGAACATGGCCACCAATTCGAAGTTCGGTGCCCCGACTGCCAGCCTCGCAAAGGTCAAGGCGGCGCCCACCCGCAATCTCAACTCGTCCGTCGGCGGTTCGCTCACAGCGGCAATAGCCTCCTCGGGGGGCGGCGGGAGCAAAGCGCGCCTCGTCGTGTTACTCGCGATCATCGTCGCGATCAGCGGCGGGATCGGCGTAGTCGCCGTCCGGAAACAGCGCACTTAATGCTGCGCCGACGTAGCTAGAGGCTGTTCCGCCGGCGCCGTACGGCAGCGCGCGACGCGCCGGCCGAGGACTCAACGCGTCAACAACTCGCCGTCAGGCCTTTCTACTCGCCGTCAGGCCTTTCGCCGGCTCCATCGCGTTGCAGCATCGGGTTCGAATCGGCTCGACTCTTGGATTAACCGGCCTTGGCTCCCCGCATCTTCTCGGAGCGACGTTCAAAGAAAAGCGATCGAGATATTCCGGGAAGAATGGGGCCGAGGGCCGATCGGCAACAGGATCTGGGATGCGTGCGCTTCTGATCGAGCTCTCAGAAGGGCTAGCAGGTTCCCCAGACGCAGCCCTTCCAGGGATGCGTGGGAACCTTCAGCGAGAACTCGGCGGACTGATCGCTGCCGTTGGCCAGGCGAGCTCTGAACAAGACGGTCTTCGCC
>JADGPD010000049.1 GCA_017882615.1 Thermoleophilia bacterium | reverse complement strand
TTACCCACGTGTTACTCACCCGTTCGCCGCTTTCCCCAGGCCCGAAGGCCAGGTTCTCGCTCGACTTGCATGTGTTAAGCGCGCCGCCAGCGTTCGTCCTGAGCCAGGATCAAACTCTCCGTGAAGATCGGTCGCGTGGGCGAACCCACGCAAACTGATTCTCCTTCGAGCTTGGAGCTCAAAGTGTCTCCCCTCCGAAGAGGGTCGACGGTTTTTTATCTAAGCCTCGCGCCCAGGCGAAAAGCCTGGCGAGAGGTCTCGACGTAAACGCACGCTGTTGAGTTTTCAAAGACCGCGTCGCCGTTCAGCGACCGTAAAAAAGCCTCCGACTCGCGCCAGAGGCCCATGTCATCGCCGGCTGAGTATAGCCGATGCGCTAACTGGGCTCCGGGTTGAGTTCTTGCAGCTTCAATCTCCGCCCTCGGACGGTTACGTAATGGTAGCACCAGCACCCACTCTGTCAAGGCCGCGCCGAAATACCAAAGCCCTGCAAAACCTGCTTTTCTTAGGACGCTCTGAAGCGTACGAAACGGCGTTTTCCAGCCTGTACGAGAGCGCCGTTCAGCCGATCCCGCGAGAGGTCGAGATCCTTGACAACCTCTCCGTTCAGCTTGACGCCGCCTTGCGCGATCATGCGCCGAGCCTCGCTCGTCGAGCCCAGAGCGAGGAATTCGACCAGCAAAGACGGCAGGTGTAGCGGATCTCCGGCGGGCAGAACGGCCTCCTCGAGGCGCTCGGGCGCCTCCTTCTGCCGAACGACGCGGGTGAAGTGCTCGGCGGCGGCGGCGGCGGCCTCCTCACCATGCGAGCGGGCTGCGATGAGGCGCGCCAGTTCCAGCTTCTGCGCCATCGGATCGGTCTTCGGCGGCTCGCGCTCGACGATCAGCTCGTACCACTGCGCCAGCAGCTCGTCGGGGATGCGCATCGTGCGGCCGAACTGCTCCTCGGGCGCAGCCAAAAGCGGAATGTTGTTGCCTAGCGACGAGCTCATCTTCTCGCCGTCCCAGGCGACGAGAATCGGCGTCGTCAGGATCACCTGCGGCTCCAGCCCGTAGGACTCCATGATCTCGCGGCCGGCGAGCAGGTTGTAGAGCTGGTCGGTGCCACCGAGCTCGACGTCGGCCTCGACCGCCACCGAGTCGTAGGCCTGCATCAGCGGATAGAGCAGTTCGGAAACTGAGATCGGCTCGTGCGCGGCGAAGCGGTTGGCGAAGTCGTCGCGCTCGAGGATGCGCGCGACCGTGGTCGTACGGGCCAGGCGTACGACATCCGCGTAGCTGAGCTTCGAGAGCCATTCGCCGTTTCGGCGCACCTCGGTGCTATCGGGATCGAGGATCACCATCGCTTGCTCCAGGTAGGTGCGCGCGTTGTGCTCGATCTCCTCGTCGCTCAGGATCGGCCGTTCGCTCGAACGGCCCGACGGGTCGCCGATTCTCGTCGTGTAATCGCCGATGATCAGGACGCCGATGTGACCGGCGTCCTGAAAGGCGCGCATGCGCTGCAGGGGAATCGCCCGACCCACGTGAATGTCAGGCGAGGTCACGTCGATCCCCAGCTTCACCCTGAGCGGCCGCCCCAGAGCCAGTTTCCGTTCGAGCCCGCCCTCGGGCAGCACCTCGACGGCGTTCCGCGTCAGCGTCGGAATATCGTCTCGCCCAGACATTGCAGACGATTCTACGGCCGTCGCCTCAGGGCCGCGCGAGAAAGACTCCCTCCGGTAAACTCCCGCGTCGTGCTTCGCGCTCGTAGAGACCGCTCGGGCAATGAGCGGCCGGCTCGGCCAAAGCGGCGGATTCGGAAGCTGAGACTGCTCTCTTTCGTCAGCGTGCTCAGCATGCTCGCCTTCGTCTCCTTCTGTTTCGGTTTCGTCAGCGCGCTCGGAAGTGGCCTGGGCCAGCTCGATCCCAGGCAGATGCAGAAGAACGAGGTCGACGGGCGGATACTCGCCAGCGACGGTCACACCGTTTTGACCGTGCTGCGCGGCTCCGAGGCCCGCAAGATCGTCCGCCCCAACCAGATCAGCTGGAACATGAAGCACGCGATCGTGGACATCGAAGACCGGCGCTTCTACGAGCACCGAGGAATCGACGTGCGCGGGATGATCCGCGCCGCCTGGACGGACATCGTCAAGGGGAAGGTCGTCGAGGGCGGCTCGACCATCACTCAGCAGTTGATCAAGAACAGCTACCGGCAAAAGCAGCGCACCGTCGCACGCAAGCTGCGGGAGGCCGCGCTGGCCTGGCAGCTCGAGCAACGCTGGTCGAAAGACCGGATTCTGACCGCCTACCTGAACACGATTTACTTCGGTAACGGCGCCTACGGAGTGGAGCGGGCGGCCCAGACCTACTTCGGGCACAGCGCGGACAAGCTCACGCTGCCCGAGGCGGCGCTACTGGCCGGGATCCCGCGCGACCCCGGCCTGTACGACCCCTTCCGCAACCCCAAAGCGGCCAAGTCGAGGCGTGCGCTCGTACTGCAGAAGATGGTCGAGCAGGGAGATGTCGGCGCTGCGGCGGCGCGACGCGCCAATCGAGCGCCGCTGCCGCTAATCGGCCAGGGCAAGCGCCTCACAACCTGGGAGCGCGTCCCCTTCTTCACCGAATACGTCAAGGACCTCCTCATTCGCCATCTCGGCGCCGCCAAGGTCTATGGAGGCGGGCTCGAGGTGACCACCTCGCTCGACCTCGGCTTGCAGAAGATCGCGGAGCAAACCGTGAAGGACACGATGGCTATCCCGGGCGGCCCGTCGACCTCGCTGGTGGCCATCGACCCACGTAACGGTGAGGTTCTGGCCATGGTCGGCGGCAAGAACTTCAAGAAGAGCCAATTCAACCTCGCTACGCAGTCGCAGAGGCAGGCGGGCTCGGCATTCAAGCCCTTCGTCCTCACCGCCGCACTCTCCCAGGGGCTCTCGCCCAGCTCGGTCTTGACCTCGAAGCCGCTTTACCTGTCTCTGGGCGACAAGTACTGGTCGGTCTCCAACAGCGAGGACTCCTACCTCGGCCCGATCGACCTGAAGACGGCGACCGCCTACTCCGACAACACCGTTTTCGCCCAGCTGACCAAGATCGTCGGCCCGAAGAGCGTCGTCAGGGCCGCAAACGCGCTCGGAATACAGAGCAAGCTCGACGCCTATCTGTCGATCGGTCTCGGTACCAACCTCGTGAACCCGCTCGAGATGGCGCGCGCTTACGGCACGATCGCGGACGGGGGCTCGAGGATCGACGGCCAGTTACTGGGGGACGAGCCTCGCGCCGTCCTCGGCTATCGCAACCTCATCGACAACTCCGTTCACCCGAACACCGAAGTCCCGAAGCAGATGATGGATTCGAACGACTCCGCGATCGTCACCTCGCTGCTCGAGAACGTCGTCAGCTACGGGACCGGTAAGCGGGCGGCGCTTCCGGGTCGCGTCGCGGCGGGCAAGACGGGCACGACCGAGAACTACGGCGACGCCTGGTTCGTCGGCTACACGCCGCAACTCGTCGTCGCGGTCTGGGTCGGCTATCCGAACAAGCTCGTGTCGATGGACCACCTCTTCCACGGACAGCCGGTGATGGGCGGCACCTATCCGGCGGAGATCTGGAAGTCGTTCATGGAGCACGCCTTCACCTACCTCGAGAAGACCGACCCGAGCGGACAATGGGCGCCGGAGTACTTCGCGAATCCCTCATATCCCTATTCGAGCGCGAAACAGGTTGTCTGGCGCGACGACAAGCTGATGCTCGACAACGGCAACTGCCGAGCCAGCTTCCCGCTCGAGTACTTCAGCGGATCGGGTCCCTCGGCGATCGCGCCGTGTAAGCCCAACGAGGTCGAGGTGCCGAACGTGGTCGGGATGAAGCTCGACGAAGCCCAGAACAGGCTTGCTCAGCAGCCGCTCAACGCCGAGGTGTTCTACCAGCGAGCCAAGCCGCTGCAGCGCCCCGGTGTGGTGGTCAGGCAGATCCCGAAGAAGGGCACGCTCTCCTCGTACGACAACGTCATCGTCGTGCTGGCGAAGCCCGTGGACGGGCTGGTGCCCGATGTCGTAGGCCTGACCCTGGCCGATGCGCGGGCAAAGCTCAAGTCGCTCGGCCTGCGGTTGCGGGCGGGCGCGTTCGTCGAGGGCCGCTCGGGTCGCATTGTCGCTCAGCAGCCGCGTGCCGGCGGCGCCTCTAAACCGGGAATGAGCGTCACGCTCTTCTTGGGCCACGGCTGAGATACGGCGACCCGGCTACGCATAGGCGCCAGAGCCTTTCCTGGGCGCGCGTGATTCCGACGCGTTCGTAGCGCACGATCTCCGGCTCGCGCGTACGCGCGAGAACTTGAAAGGGGAAGACATCGAGCGCCAGACCGTCGTGCTCGCCGGAGACGGCAAGAGCCTGGCAGAGTTTTCCCGGCCCGGAACAGAGCTTGCGTTCGTCGGAGACGCCGCGGCGCTCGATCATCTGTTCGATGCCGTGCGTGGGCTCCAGCGCCCTGACGAGCAGGGCACTCGCCTCGCCCTCTGGAGAGCAGACGATGTTCAGGCACCAGTGGACGCCGTAGGAGCGGTAGACGTAGGCGTGCCCCGGCGGCCCGAACATCGAAGCGTTTCTTTCCGTCCGGCCGCGGTAGCTGTGACTGGCCGGGTCGCTTTGGTCGTAGACCTCCAACTCCACGAGCACTCCGCCGACACCGTTTACGAGCAGAGTGGCACCGAGCAGCTCCGGCCCCAGCTCGTGCGCGCTGCGCGAAAAGAACTTCCGCGGCAAAGCGACAGAACTACCAGCCGGGCTCACCGGAATGCCACCTCGCGCTAGAAAAGGTGCTGATCGTCACCGTCGCGAGCCGTCTGCTCGAGCAGCTCGCGCGCCCTCTTGCCCAGGTCGCCGATGTCGACCCCGGATTCGGCCTTGATCGAGCGGGCGAGAAGCGGCCCGATCTGCTCGGAGTCCTCGGCCAGGCGCTCGGCCAGCGCGAGTGCATCCTCGAGCACCGATAACTGGGCCGAGGCGTCCTGTCCCATGTCCTGAAGGATCGTCCGCTCGGTGCGTGAGGCGATGAGAGGCTCGGCGATGCCTTCCACCCAGACGAGCGTACGCTTGCCCCCGCCCCGCTCCTCGCCGAGTATCGGCTCGAGCGCAAAAATCCGGTCGGCGCGGACGTACTTGCCAAAGCCGAGGAAAACCATCCGCACGGCGCGATCTGTCACAGCGCCACTCTAACGTGGAAACCAACTTGACTGCGACTGCTACGCGTGATTGGCTGCTCGCACTTCCTCTATTGATAGGAGAAATACATGTCGGAAGTCGCCGTTGCGGCAGCGAGCACACCTCCGGTCGGAAAGCCACGCAGGGTGCTCCTGATCGTCCTGTTCTCGCTCATCACCTTTGGCATCTACGGGCTGGTCTGGATCTACAAGACATTCGAGGAAATGAAGCGGTACTCCGGTAAGGGCGTCGGCGGATGGATTGCCGTGCTCCTCGACCTCGTCATCGGTTTCGTTCTTCCGTACCTGATGTCTTCAGAGGTCGGGAAGCTCTACCAGCAAGACGGCCGAGAAGCCCCGGTCACCGGGTACACGGGTCTCTGGTACATCCCCGGGTTCCTCATCATCGTCGGCCCCCTCGTTTGGCTCTGTAAAACGCAGTGGGCGCTCAACAGCTTCTGGGAGAGCAAGGGCGCGCCAGCCCTTTAGCGGCGCAGATATCGCGGTACGGGGGAGTTCGCTCAGGCGGGCTCCTCGCCTTTTTCGGGCCGCGGCCGGCTGTCGCCGGACGGGTGTGGCTAGGCGGACGCCGCCACGATCGCTCTCTCGAGCGCCGCCACCACGCGTTCCTGGTCTTCGGCCTCGAGGGCCGTGTAAAACGGAAGCGCTACGGTGCTACGGCTGAGCGCTTCGCCCTGCGGACAGAGTCCCTCTGCGAAGCCGAAGCGTTCGCGCATATAGGGCTGCAGGTGGATGCAGGGCAGGTAACGGCTGGAGGCGACCTTCTCCTTCGTCAGCTCGTCGATCACTCGCTCGCGATCGATGTCCGCGGCCAGCCTGACCACGAAGACGAACCAGGAGCGACGGTGCTCGGCGTCGTCGACGGCCGCCAGTTCGACGCCTTCCACCCCCGCGAGCAGCGCCCGGTAGCGCTCGGCGACCTGCGAGCGAAGCTCGAGAATCCGATCGAGCTTCTCGAGCTGGGCGATACCGAGCGCGGCGCTCAGATCGTCGAGGCGATAGTTGTAGCCGAGGCGAACGTGCTCGAGCCACGGACCGTCGTCACCGCGGCCCTGATTGGAAAGGCTCTTGAGCAGCCGCCACTGCTCCTCGGAGTCGGTGACGACGATTCCGCCCTCTCCGGTGGTCATCTGCTTGTTGGGATAGAAGGCGAAGACCGCGGGGACGCCACAGCCACCCACCGGCTTGCCTCGGTACTCGGCTCCGAGCGCCTCGCAGGCGTCATCGATGACGGCCAGACCGTGCTTGGCGGCCAGCTCCCTGATCGGATCGAGCTCGCAGGGATAGCCGAAGATGTCCACCGCGACGATCGCCTTCGTCCTGGGCGTGATCGCCGCCTCGATCGCGGCGGGATCGATGTTCCAGGTGGTTCGGTCGATATCCGCGAAGACCGGAGTCGCACCTTCGTAGAGGAAGCAGTTGGTCGAGGCGGCGAACGAGAACGGCGTCGTGATCACCTCGTCGCCGGCGGCGATCTCGTAGGAGCGCACGAGCAGGTGCAGGCCGGCTGTGCCGCTGGATACGGCCGCGGCAAAGCGAGTGCCCGCCCGCTTGGCGAGCATCTGCTCGAAGCGCGGTCCCGTCGGCCCGAGCGACAGCCGCCCGGAGGCGAGCACCTCGCTCACGAGCTCCTGCTCGCGTTCGTCTATGAAAGGCGACGAGAGCTGTATCGGCGCTTGGCCGGAGCTCATGCCTTCGCACGCGCCGGAGTGACGTACTCCAGCCAGCTCGCCCAGCGATCGTCGCGCCCCTGCACGACGTCGAGATAGGCGCTCTGGAGAGCCAGCGTCAGCGGGCCCGGGTCGCCGATCAGGTAGTCGTCGACCTCGCGCACCGGTGTCACCTCGGCGGCGGTGCCGGTCATGAACGCCTCGTCGGCCAGGTACAGATCGGCACGCGTGAGGTTCTCGACCTTCACCTCGTAGCCGAGCGAGCCGGCCAACTCGATCACGGTGTTGCGCGTGATCCCGTGCAGGATGCCGGTCTCGAGCGGCGGCGTGTAGATGACACCGTCCTTGACGATGAACACGTTCTCGCCCGAGCAGTCGGCGATGTAGCCCTTCTCTGTGAGCAGGATCGCCTCTTCGTAACCGCCGAGTGCGGCCTCCTGCACCGCGAGCATCGAGTTCAGATAGAGACCGCAAGCCTTGGAAGCGTGAGGCACGACGTTCGAAGGCATACGCACCCAGGAAGAGATCTTCACCCGCACGCCTCGCGTCATCCCCTCCTCACCCAGGTACGCGCCCCAGGGCCAGCACATGATCGCCGTGTACACGGGATTGTCGCGCGGGGGCACGCCCAGCGAGCCGTAGCCGTAGAAGGCGATCGGGCGCACATAACAGGAAGGCAGCTTGTTGACGCTGACGAGCTCGAGCGACGCCTTGCGCAGATCTTCGACCGAGTACGGGATGGTCATCCTGAGCAACCGCGCCGAGTCGTGCAGGCGCTGAATGTGGTCGCTGAGGCGGAAGATGGCCGTGCCCTTGGCTGTCTCGTAAGCACGAATACCCTCGAAGACTCCGGATCCATAGTGCAAACCGTGAACGCCGACGTGAACCGTCGCGTCCGCCCAGTCCACGAATTCGCCGTTCATCCAGATCTTCTCGGTTGCCTGCAGGTCAGCCATCTTTCTCCTTTCCGTGAATCCAGAGGTTAGCCGTCTGAGCGCAGCGCGTCCAAAAAACAGCGCGGCGGCGACCTTTTGGCCACCGCCGCGTTAGTTCTCTCAACCCGTCTCGCCGACAATCCCCTTTGCCACGGCGCCGAAGTCATTCGCTCGCATGGCTCCGGCCTGCGGCCGAGCGGACGTACTACTAACCGATGTCGATGAAGCGGGCGTCTGGGAACCCTGCCTTCTCGATGCCCTCGATCAGGTCCGGCTGAGCCGGTGTGTCGATCGAGACTGCCATCAACGCCGTGCCGCCCTGGCGCGTCCTCGAGACGGCCATGTTGGCGATGTTTACCCCCGCTTCGCCGAAGGCAGCCCCGAGCTGACCGATCTGACCGGGCACGTCCTCGTAGCGGACGAAAGCCATCAGCGGCGCCAGCTCGATCTCGAGCTCGTAGCCGAGAGCGGCGACCAGCCAGAGCCGGTGCTCCGTACCGATCGTCGTCCCGCTAACCGCCGTCTCGCTGCCGTCTCCGAACACCCGCACGCGAACGAGATTGGTGAAATCGCGTGACTTCGGCTTGGATTCCTCGCTCACCTGGATGCCGCGATCTTCGGCGATGACCCGTGCGTTGACCCAGTTGACGGGTTGATCCTCGCTCTGCTCGAAGGCGCCATTCAAGACCGCGAGAGTCAGCAGCCGCGTGTCGTAGGCGGCCATGTTCCCGAAGTAGGAAACCTCGATCTTCTCGGCGCGGCCGCCGGCGAGGGACATCGCAAGGCGTCCCAGCTTGACGGCCAGGGGCAGGAAGGGTCCAAGGATTGCGAGATCCTCTTCGCGCATCGCCGGGATGTTGACCGCGTTCGTAACGAGCTCTCCTTCAAGCGCCGCAGCGACCTGCGCTGCGACGTCGGTTCCGGCGCGGTCCTGCGCCTCGCCCGTCGAGGCCGCGAGATGGGGCGTGACCACGATCGCGGGGTACTCGGTGAGCGGGCCGGTGTAGGGCTCCTTGGCGTAAACGTCGAGCGCCGCGCCGGCGACCTTGCCCGACTTGACGGCCTCGATCAGGTCGTCATCGACGATCAGCGCGCCGCGTGCGGCGTTGATGATGCGCACGCCGTCGCGCATCTTGGCGAACGCTTCTTTGTTGAGCATGCCGGTCGTGTCGGCCGTGCGGGGCGCGTGCAAAGTGATGAACTCGGCCTCGGCGTAGAGGTCGTCGAGCGTCTCCATCCGCTCGACGCCAAGCTCGCGGAAGCGCTCCTTGGCGACGACGGGATCGAAGGCGATGACGCGCAGCCCGAGGCCGGCGGCTTTGCGGGCGACCTGCTGGCCGATCTTGCCCAGGCCGATGATGCCGAGCGTCTTTCCGGCCAGCTCGATGCCCTTCCACTTGGAGCGCTCCCACTCACCCTGCTTCATGGCCGCGTAGGCCTGCGGGATGTTGCGGACCAGGGCCATGAGGAGGGCAATAGTGTGCTCGGCCGTGGAGACCGTGTTCGCATCCGGAGCGTTGGCGACGATGATTCCCTTGCGAGTCGCCGCCGCGACGTCGACGTTGTCGACGCCCACGCCTGCGCGTCCGATGACACGCAGGCGCGTTCCCTTCTCGATCAGGTCGGCGGTGAGCTTGGTGGCCGAGCGAATGATGATCGCGTCGTAGGCGCCGATCTTCTCCGACAGGTCCCCTTCGAGGTCGACGTCGACATCGAATTTCTCCTTGAGCATCTCGATGCCGCCGTCGGCGATCTTCTCCCTAACCAGGACTTTCGCTCGATCGTTCACCGCGCCTCCCCTTCTTTCTATTGCTCGAAAGCGGCGAGCGCGCTTGTGACGGCCGCGCCGCGGTTGATTTCAACGCCCATGTCGGCGAGCACCAGCTCGAGTGCCGACAGGGCCGTGACGATGTCGAATATGTCGTAGTAACCGATGTGGCCGATACGGATGATGTGGCCCTTGAGGACTCCCTGGCCGCCGACGATCTGGACGGCGTGCTTGTCACGCATGGTGCCGACGATCTTCTGTCCGTCGATACCTTCCGGCGCCTTAGCCGCCGTGACTACCGCCGAGCGATCCTCGTCCGGCGAGAAGAGCTCGAGTCCCATCGCCTTGATACCGGCGCGACAGGCTCGACCGAGCTTCGCGTGGTTCTCGAAACGCTTCTCGAGTCCCTCGTCGAGAATCATCCCGAGGGCCACGTTCATGCCGAGCACCAGCGTGACCGCAGGTGTGAAGGCGGTCGTCTCGTTGCCGAGCGCCTTCAGCGCAGCCGGCCAGTTGAGGAAGAAGCTCGGGCAGCGCCCGGGCAACTCGCTCGCAGCCCTGGCCGCATCCGAGATCGAAACCGCCGCCAGGCCGGGCGGAAGCATGAGCGCCTTCTGTGAACCGGCGACCACTACGTCCAGGCCCCAGGCATCGGTCTCGACCGGGATGGCGCCCAGGCTCGAGATGCAGTCGACGGCGACGAGAGCGCCGTGCTCCTTGGCGACCGCGGCCAGCGCTTGAATGTCGGCCACGACGCCGGTTGATGTTTCCGAATGGGTTAGGTAGACGACTTTGGCAGGAGTTTTCTTCAGTTCGGCGTCCAGCTTGGCGGGGTCGGGAGTTGCTCCCCACTCCTCCTTGATGTGGCAGACATCGAGCCCATAGGTGGCAGCGATCTTCGCCCAACGCTCGCCGAAATTACCGGCCGAGTGAACGATCACGCGATCGCCCGGAGCGTTGATGTTGGAAACCGCCGAATCCATGCCGCCGGTGCCCGAAGCGGCGAACATGATCACGTCGTTCTTGGTCTTGAAGACCTCTTTGAGTCGATCGCTGCACTCAACGAAAGCTCGGCGGAAGTCCGCGCCACGGTGGTGGATGATTGGCTCGGCCATCGCCAGCAGTACCTCGGGCGGTACAGGGGTCGGGCCGGGCGTCATCATGTATTTCTTCTCTGGCATAGGACAAAAACCGTAGCCCACGATTTCGACGGCTCACTGGTCAGCGTGGACCAGGGAACCGTGCGGCAGACACCCTTTCGGCCGTCGATGAGAGCGCGCGCCGAATCACTAACTGCCTGGTAACCCGCCTTTTCGGGCGGTCCTCCCGGTCGGGAGATCGGCTCGCCTGCGACGCTCGCAGGACTCCGCTTCGCGCCTAACTCGTCGGCAAAGTACGCACAAGTGTGCGGAGAAACACAGCGCCGTTTGCCACCTCCTACGAACGCTTTGCGGCGTCTCCCGCGGCGGCGGCTACTCGCCGATCGCTTTTAGCAGCACGCGCTTGCGCCGGCGCCCGTCGAACTCGGCGTAGAAGACCTGCTCCCAGGGGCCGAGATCGAGGCTTCCGCCGCTGATCGCGAGCACTACTTGATGCCCCATCAGCTGGCGCTTGAGATGGGCGTCGGCGTTGTCCTCGCCGACGTTGTGGCGGTAGCCGGAGACGGGCTCGTGCGGGGCGAGCCGTTCGAGCAGATCGTCGATGTCCTTTATCAGTCCGGATTCGTCGTCGTTGACGTAGACCGCCGCGGTGATGTGCATCGGGTTGACCAGGCAGAGCCCCTCCGCGATGCCCGAGCGCGAGACGAAATCCTGAACGCGGCCGGTGATGTTGATGTAGTCACGCCGGTGGGGCGTCTCGAACCAGAGCTCTTCGCGAGCGCTCTTCATCGACGAACCTCACGGAACAGCACCCTGGAGAACAGACGCCGGAATCTCATGCGCTGACGATAGCGCCGATTGCGGCGCCTGCTAAAGCGTCGAGGTGCTCGGGCCGACACGGCGTATGGAATCTGAAAGACTTCAGCGGGCCCAAGGATGCCGCGACCTTCGATAGAGATACTCAGCCTCGCCCGCACCGAGCTCGCTCGCGGAAGACCGCGCGCCGCGCTCAAGGAGCTGGAGGCGGCCCGCACCGAGCTGGCGGCGGCCCGCGATGTAGCGGGCCTGAGCGAGGCGCTCGAACTGGCGCTCAAGGTACCTACGCTCGCTCCGGTCGACAGTCGCTCGCGCGAGCACCTACTCGCGGCTATCGCCCGGGACATCTCATCTATAGCGCCGGGCACGACCGCCCCGCCCGTGACCGCGGCGGCGTCGAGTGCCCCTGCGCTCGCGCCCGCGCTCTACGTCTCCTCCGCCGACACTCTGCGCGAGCAAGCCCTGGCGCCCGCGCGCGCCGAGCTCGAGCGTAATAAAACCGGGCGCGCCCTACGCAGGCTCGAGAAAGCCAGGCGCAAGCTGCTCGATCGCGGCGACATCGGCGGACTGCGCGAGCTGCTCGATCTGGCGCAGCGACTGCCCACCGCGAAAGCCCGTCACGAGAAGGCGCGCAAACAACTGATCGACGCAGCGCAGCAGAACGTCCGCTATCTAGGCCGCGGTAAAGCTCTCAAAGCCGGCGAAGAATGGAGCGATCCCTTCGCCACCACGCAGTCCAAACCGGCTTCGAAGCTTCCCTCTCTGCCGCCGATGTCGCGGCGCGAGATTCTGATCGCGGCCGGGATCGTTGTACTCCTGGCTGCCGGCGCGACCGGCTGGGCCCTGGCGAGCCGGGCGCCCCAGCGCGTTGCGCACGCGGTCAATTGCCCGACCGGAGACGAAGGATCGCCCACGTGGTCTCCCGACGGCAAGCAAATCGCCTTCGCCAAGAACGGAAGCTGTGGCACGCAGATCCAGATCATCTCGGCCAGGGGCGGCCCGACGCGCGAGGTGACCAAGAAGTACGGCGTCCTCCCCGATTGGTCGCCGAATGGTCGAACGATCCTCTTCCGCTCAAGCGACGGTTTTTCCGTCGTGGCCGCGAAAGGCGGCAAGGCGCATCTCATTCACAAAGATGATGGGGACATGGGCGCAAGCTGGTCGCCGAACGGCAAACGAATCGCGTTCGTGCACGGCGTCGCGCCCGACCAAGGAGACGAGGGCTTCTTCTCGACCCTCTACACGATGAGCCCCGACGGATCCAGCGTCCGGCGCCTGCTCGGACACGCCTGCAACCCGCGCACGCCGGACTGGTCTCCCAGCGGCAGGTTCCTCGTTTTCGCCTGCGACAGGGGGATCTACTACATGCGCTCTACCCGCGGCCCGCTGGACAGGTTGATCTTCGGCTCGTTCGGCGACGCGCCGGTCTCGGTTTCGGCGTCGTCCGACGCTCGCCTGCTGGCCTTCGCCGGGAGCGACATCGAGACCTGCACCGTGAACGGAAAAGACGACCCGAAGACCCTTCCCGGCACGATGTACAACGACAGCGCGACGATCGACGTCGCCTGGTCGCCGGGCAGCAAGCGGATCGCCTTCTCTGTCGTCGGCTCGTTCGGCGACGACGGCCTCTACGTGATCGACCGAGACGGCAGCCATCACAGGCGCCTGGCCAGCTTCTAGCTCGGCCGCCGGCTTCAGCCGTTCAGCTTCGAACGAACCAGCTCGCTGACGACCTTGGCGTTGGCCTTGCCGCCGCTCTCCTTCATCACCTGTCCGACGAAGAAGCCGAGCAGGCCTTCCTTCCCACCGCGGAACTGCTCGACCTGGCCGGGGTTGGCGGCGAGGATGCGCTCGACCAGGGGCTCGAGCTCGCTCGTGTCGGAGATTGCCGCCTCCGCTAGATAGGTCTCAGCTCGGAAATCGGGGTCGGCGACGTGCGCGATCGCCTCGTCGAAGGCCGCTCGAGGAATGCTCGAGCGCGCCTCGACCAGCTTCGCCAGCTCGGACGCATCGACCGCATCCGGATCGACACCGGCCGCCGCCAGCTGGTTCATGAGCACGTTCGCCGCGGCTTTCGGCTCCGCTCCCGCGGCAATCAGCTTCGTGCAGAGCCCATCCCGCGCGCTCGCGACGAGATCGAGCGCCGCCTCGTAGCCGAGCACCGGCGCGATCCGCGCAAGCCGCACACCGGGCAGCTCCGGCAGCCCGGCCTCGAGTCGCTCGATCAGCTCCGGTTCCGGCTCGTAGGGCACCAGGTCGGGTTCGGGGAAGTAGCGATAGTCCTGCGCCTCCTCCTTGGAGCGATGAGCGGTCAGCGTGCCCGAGGCGGCGTCGAAGTCGTAGGTCTCCTGCTTGACCTCGGCGCCCGATTCGTAGACGGCGATCTGGCGCGCGATCTCGGCGTCGATGCCGCGCCCGATGAAGTTGAAGGAGTTCATGTTCTTCAGCTCGCAGCGCGTGCGCAGTTCGCTCGCGCCTGCTGGACGGACAGAGATGTTGGCGTCGCAGCGAAGAGTGCCCTTTTCCATCTCGGCGTCCGAGATGCCCAGCTCGACCACTGTCTGGCGCAGCAGCTGCAAAAAGCGCTTGGCCTCCTCGGCTGAGTGGATGTCGGGCTCGGTGACGATCTCCATCAGCGGCGTGCCGCCGCGGTTGAAGTCCACCAGGGAGTGCTCGGCGCCGACGATGCGCCCCTCCACCCCACCGACGTGGATGGTCTTGGCCGCGTCCTCTTCCAGGTGGGCGCGGTTGAGGCGAATCTCGCGCTCACCGTCGGGGCCGGGCACGACGAGGCGCCCGCCTACGCAGAGGGGCGCTTCGTACTGAGAGATCTGGTAGCCCTTGGGCAGGTCTTGGTAGAAGTAGTTCTTGCGCGCGAAGAGCGCCCTACCGGCGATCTTGCAACCGACCGCCAGTCCGAACTTGATCGTCCACTCGATCGCCTGCCCGTTTGCCACCGGCAGCGTGCCCGGATGAGCGAGGCAGGTGGGGCAGGTGCGCGCGTTCGGCTCCAGCCCGAACGAGGTCTCGCAGCGGCAGAACATCTTCGTCCGCGTCTTCAGCTG
>JADGPD010000082.1 GCA_017882615.1 Thermoleophilia bacterium | reverse complement strand
TTGGCCCTGGCGCCCGAGAAGGTGTCGACGATCGAGCTCGTGTCGCCGATTCGCGGCAGCGAGCAGAGAAGTACGGCGGGCGCTCCGTAGCCGGGCCCGGACTCGCTCCTCAAGGCAAGCTGCACCAGCGAAGCGGCGCCGCGCGCGATGTCGAGCGGCGGCAGCGGGTAGCGGTCGCCGAGATCGTTGGTGCCCAGGAAGATCACGACCAGGTCGAGCGGCTGGTGCGACTGCAGGCAGGGAAGCAGGTAATCGCGCCCGTTCCGGTATGGCTCGAGCGGATTGTCGAGCACGGTCGTTCGCCCGCTCAGCCCTTCCTCGATCACCCGGAAGCCGGATCCGAGCTCGGCTTGCAGCACACCCGGCCAACGCACCTCCCAAGGGAAGCGCTCGCCTTCGCTTCCGGGGATGAATCCCCAGGTGTTCGAGTCGCCGTAGCAGAGGATCGTCTTCGGCATCAGCGTGAAGATATCGATCTCGTCGCAGCCGCGCTCGGGTGAAAGCCGTCGCCGAGACTCAGGCACAGCCGATGGCTCGATACGAGCCGCATCTTTCGTTTAGGTTTCGGTGTTGAGATGACACGGAGCTCGCGCCCCGAGCGGCCGTAGTCGCCGCCAACGGAATGAAATGGCGAATCGCAAAGACACCACGCGCAGAGTCACGATCAGCGACATCGCAAAGCGTGCCGGAGTGTCGAAGGGCGCCGTCTCACTTGCCCTGAACGACCGGCCCGGCGTCTCGGACGAGACGAGGAAGCGCATCCTGGCGATCGTGAAAGAGCTCGGCTGGTCGCCGAACCGTGCCGCGCGTGCGCTCTCGGCCGCGAGGGCCGGCGCCTGCGGACTCATACTGGCGCGACCGGCGAGGATGTTGGCGCTGGAGCCTTTCTTCATCGAGTTGATCTCGGGCATCGAGGCGGAGCTTTCCGAGCGCTCGATCGCGCTCACGATTCAGCTCGTCCACGACGTCGAGGAGGAGATCGCCGTCTACCGGCGCTGGTGGGCGGAGAGACGCGTGGACGGCATCTTGATGGTCGACCTACGCACGGAAGATCCGCGCGTCAGCGAGCTGCGCCGGCTCGGACTGCCGGCGGTCATCGTCGGCGGGCCCCTGCAGGACCATGCACTACCGGCCGCCTGGCACGACGAGGCCCCGATCGTCGCCGACATCGTCAACTATCTGGCCAGGCTCGGACACGCGAAGATCGCCCGGGTCGCGGGCCTGGGCGAGTTCGTACATACGGCGACACGTACGGCCGCGTTTCTCGCCGTTGCCGCCGAGCTCGGGCTCGCCGCGGAGGTCGTCGAGACCGACTTCGCGCCCGAGAGCGGCGCCCGGGCCACGCGCAAGCTCCTGTCCAAGCCCGAGCCGCCAAGCGCAATCGTCTACGACAGCGACCTGCTCGCGGTGACGGGCCTCGGAGTCGCCCACCAGATGGGCTTCTCGGTTCCGGAAGATCTCTCGATCGTCGCCTGGGACGATTCGCTGATGTGCGGAGTCGTGCATCCGCCCCTCACGGCGGTGACCCGCGACATCCCGGCCTACGGCGCCGCCGCGACCAGGCTGCTGCTCGCCGCGATCGAAGGCGAGTCGCCCGAAGACCTCGAGACGCGGCGCGCCGAGCTGATGCCGCGCGGAAGCACCGGCCCCGCGCCGATGACTCTCTCGGCGGCGACTCGGCGCGCCGGGGCCGACTGATACACCGCGATCGCGAAAGTTCGAAAGCACTCGAATTCCGCTCAATCAAGCGGTTTTTACGCAATCGTTTGCGCGACTCGACCGAAGCGGCTCGAAATCTCGTCTAAACCGCTTTAGAATCCTCAGGCACAAGCGGCGCGGTCGGCGCCGCAGATCTGAGGGATGAGGGGATACAAGATGAGAAAAGCAGCAAGCACGATCAGGCGCGGTCGCCTGCGAGTAGCGATCGTGGCCTTGGTTGTTGCGGCGATTCCGCTACTGATCGGAGCCTCGGCCGCTTCCGGTGTCGGGACAATGGTCGTCTTCAACTTCGAGTCGGCCTCGCAGGTAAACCCAACCCAGAACTGGCAGGACGGCGCCTGCTCCGCGCCGAGTTGGCTCGGTTCGAATGCAGGTATTCCTTCGCAGAGCAGCACCCAGGCCAGCGAAGGGACCAATAGCCTCGCGCTTCCGGTCAATTACGTGGGCGGCGGCTGGGATCAGGGCGGCATCGACTGCGCTCTGGCTTGGCCGCGACCTTGGGACCTGTCGCCGTTCGCGACGATCTCCGCGGACGTCTGGGTGCCGATGACCGGCATCTCGGCCGGTGTCGGCTTCAACGGTCCGTGGAACCCGGGTCCTCAGAGGATGCTCCAGGCCGGTTGGAACACCGTCACGTCATCGATCCTGCCGGGAGGCGACTTCGGTGGCGGCGTCAACTCTGCAAGCGAGTTCCTCGTGCAGGTGATCGGCAGGGGTGCCGTTTACAACGGGCCGGTCTACATCGACAACATCCGGCTCCTTCCAAGCCCGAATCCGATCGTCTCGGTCACGGCTCCGGTACCGGATGAGACGATCTCGGTTCCGGCGGGCGGCATGTACACCATCAGCGCAAAGGTGACCGCGGGCGAGAACCCGATCGCCTCGGTGGCCTGGTCGACCGACAATGGTCAGTCCGGTCCGATGACCTATGACTCCGGTACGGGTGTCGCCACGGGCCAATGGAATCCGTGGGCAGCCGGCGACGGACTGCATGCGGTCACGGTGACCGCGACCGACACGCTGGGTGTCAGCACCGCAATTCCGGTCAACGTGCTCGTACAGGAGAGCCAGCTGCAGGTGCAGGTGGTCTCTCCGACGTTCGACAGCGTGCTCAAGGGCGACGTGACCGTCAACGCGAAGGTCAAGCCCGATCCGCGCTTCAAGTTGAGAAACGTCGTTCTGAAGGCAGGTCACTCACGAATAGACGCGCGGGTCGGTAGGCCCGACTCCGGCGGCTGGAGCAGTGTGAGCTTCAGGCTCGACACACGCCGGCTCTCGGACGGCGCCACCACGCTGCGCGTGGTCGCCACCGACTCCAACTCGAGCGTCGCCGGTCTGGCCGATGTGATCGTCCAGAACCACCGGGTGGACTGGAAGGTAGTGAGCGCGCACAAGACCGACTTCGCCGCGGGTGGACACCCGTTCAGCTACGTCGGTTGGAACGAGTACGAGCTCTTCACGCGTACCGACACGACCACCACTCACGTCGACGAGACAATCGACGGCCAGGTGATCCCGGTCGGGACGAACCTGACCTGGCAGTACCAGATCGACAAGGAGATGCTGGAAGCACAGAAGCATCACCTGTCGGTTCTCAGAACCTGGGCCTTCGACGAGAACAACGAGGCGCAGGCCTTCCAGAACCCGATCGGTACCTACAACGAGAACACGTTCCAGAAGCTGGACTACATTCTCGCCAGTGCAAAGAAGCACGGCATCCGCGTGATCCTCACGCTGGCCAACTACTGGGGCGATTACGGCGGCATCAACGCCTATACGACACAGCTCGGTCTCCCGAGCAAGCTCCTGTTCTACACCAATGCGACGGCCAGGGCTCAGTACGAGGCTTACGTCGCCCATCTGGTGAACAGGGTCAACACCGTCACCGGCGTTGCCTACAAGAACGACCCCACGGTCTTCTCGTGGGAGCTGATGAACGAGCCGCGCGACAGCTGCGCAGACGACCCAACGTACTGTGACGCGAGCGGTGCAACCCTCGCCAACTGGGTCAAGCAGGAAGCCGCCTACATCCACGGGATCGACAAGAGCCACATGGTGGATGCCGGCTTCGAGGGTCACGGCCTCGTTCAGACACCGAGCGGTCCGTTTCAGTGGGCCGGTACCAACGAGGGTCAGGGCAACGATCCCTACGTCGCTCAGGCGGTCAAGGGAATCGATTTCCTGAGCTTCCACCCGTACCCGAACGAGTGGTGGATGCAGCCCTTCACCTACGCTCAGACCAAAGACCTGATCACGGGTCTCACGAAGATGGGCGTGGCCTACAAGAAGCCTGTCGTGATGGGCGAGTGGGGAGTCACCCGCGCTCAGATAGTGACCGACAAGGCGGGCAATCCGATCACCCAGACCGACCCGGGTTACAACGCGGCCCGGAACGACTGGTACAGGATGATCATCCGCACGTGCTACCTGAACGGTTGCGCGGGGACGAACATCTGGATGCTGGCTGACTGGTCAGACAGCGCCTTCAACGTCAGCCTCTACAAGCCGTACTTCGACGCGAAGCGCGATGCGCCGATCGTGAAGACGCTCGGCATGTGGGGTTGGTGGCTTTCTCACTAGCCCCGTAGCTGCATACGGAAGCGAGGGCCCGGTGTTCTGCGCCGGGCCCTCGCTCTCTCAGGAGTCGATCGGCCGGCGCGGTCTGAAACGCTCGGGCGACTCGCCTAGCCAAGCAGTCCGCTCAACGGCGTGACCGAGTGATCGAGGCGGTACCGTCCGCCCTCCCACTTGAAAACGACGGTGAGACGCTGCTTGCGATTGCCGTTCAGATAGCCGCTGATGGTTGCCCAGGAGCGCGCGCTGCGGAAGGCGATCTTCTTGATCGTCGCCTTCGAGATGGGCAGGGAGATTCTCGTGAGGCGGATCGTGGAGGCGCACTTCGCGGCGCCACCAAGCACCTTGCGCGTATTGGCCGTCAAGCCGTCGCAAACGCTCTTCGTGCGGTCCTTGGCATAGTTCTTGACAAGCTCGGTCGCGGCAACGCGGGCGAGGCTATCTGCCTTCTTGAGGCTTCGCGGCGCAGCTTTGCTCTGGCCCTTGTGCGGGGTCGTAACTTTCGTCGCGGCTGATGCCGGCGGCACGAGCGAGGGCT
This sequence comes from Thermoleophilia bacterium, assembly GCA_017882615.1. Classification (GTDB taxonomy): domain Bacteria; phylum Actinomycetota; class Thermoleophilia; order Gaiellales; family Gaiellaceae; genus Fen-549. The sequence goes on along the minus strand of JADGPD010000082.1, from coordinate 742 downwards.
GGTAGGCGGCCAGGGCCGCGAGCGTGATAACCAAGCCAACGACGAGTGAGAGGCGATGATCTTTCAAGACGCTACCTTCGATCTGCTCCAGGGGCTCGAGCCCGATTTTCTTCTCCCAGCGAGTGTCGGGATATGCGTCTCCGTGCTTTAGGTGATTCGAGGTACGCGCAATCGCCGACCGTCAGATGAGATGGAACCGTCTCAGTGCCTTCTCGGGTCGCTGGGGCGGCGCTGGCAAAGGAGGCGAGGCTGCGAAGCGCAGGACAGTACACGCGGTACGGACAAGCTTCGCGGCCGAAGCATCCTGCAGTCCAGCGTCGTTCCAGCGGCCCGAGAATGCCCCCGGCAGGAATCGGACCTGCGCACGTGGTTTAGGAAACCACTGCTCTATCCACTGAGCTACGGGGGCTCGGCAAGCTCACGATAGCCGCTTCTCGGCGCATCGGCAGTAAGTGGTTCCGAGGCGCGATGCGCCGCTAGACGCCGCTCTTCACCAACTTTTTCACCGACGAAAGTTGTCAGACTTTTGTCGGATACAGCCCGAGCCATCCGGCCATCGACTCGAGTTCCGTGCCCAGCGCCGGCTCCACCTCGGCGCGATCGGCGCCGGGCTCGTAGTGCGTCGCCAGCACGAGCAGGCGCCCATTCGGGCGATCGGCCTTGAGGTCGACGCGGGCGACGAGGCGCTCTCCTTGCAGGAAGGGGAGGACGTAACAGCCCCAGCGGCGCTGCTCGCGCGGGA
>JADGPD010000048.1 GCA_017882615.1 Thermoleophilia bacterium | reverse complement strand
GTCTGTGCGATAGCGGTGTCCATAGGCTTATATCGACGTACGTCGATGATCGAGTTCTATCGATATATCAGGGTAGCGTCAAGTCACCAGATGCCGGTTCAGAGTTGGTCGGTGCCAGCCAGCTCGCTTCGCAGCAGCCCCAGCGCCCGTTCCAGCCGCGCCTGGTTCGCCGCGGCGTTGAGCCAGCCCGAGGCGCCGGAGGAATGCGGCAGCGGAATCGCCACCGCGCCGCCGTCCAGCTCGATCCGCTCTCCCACGCAGGCGAGCGAATTTAAGCCGAGCAGCCGCTTGATCGCCACACCGCCGACGGGCACGAGCAGCTTCGGCTTGAGCAGGCGCAGCTCCCACTCCTGCCAGAAGGCGCAGAGTCGCCGCTCCTCCGGAGTGGTCGTGCGGTCGCCTCGGCCCGAGGACGGCTTGCCGGGGTAGCAGCGGGTGACTGCGGCGAGATAGAAGGTCTCGTGGAAGCGCTCCTCGTCCAGCTGAAGCCAGCGGCGGAGAGCCTTGCCCGCGCGCCCGCGCCAGGGACGCCGCTCTTCGCCTTCGACGATGCCGGGCGCGAGGCCGAAAAGGTACGCCTTCTGTCCCGCATGCCCCTCGAACACAGGTAGCGAATCGATCGGATAGCCGGCCTCGGCGCAGGCGCGGCACGCGGCGTTGTCGCGCTGTAGCGAGGCGATCGAACGATACGACGCCCTCCGCGCGCTCACGAGCGCACGACTACGAACCACTCGCCCGAAAAGATCACTTCGCCGCCGCCCAGCTCCGCGGCCAGTTCCTCGGCGCCGAAGAAGCGCTTGTAGACCTGCCAGCTCGAGCCGTCTTCGAGGATCCGTTCCTGCATCTCCTCGCGCTCGCGGTCGGGGCGGAGCGCCGCGTCGCAGACGACCAGCTCGGGCGCCACGCGGGCGGCCTCCGCCAGGAAAAGCCCCCGCTCGTCCTGGTCGAGGTGTCCGTAGAAGTGGGCGGTGAAGACGCGCTCGAAGGCGCCGTCGGCAAAGGGCAGCGCGAAGGCGTCACCCTGGGTGAAGGCCGCCGCCGGAACGCGCTCGCGGGCAATCTCGAGCATCTGCTTGCTCGGGTCGAGTCCCACGATCTCGCCCGGAAGCTGCCGCGTCAGGAAGCCGGTTCCGCAGGCGACGTCGAGCGTATGGGCCCAGGGAAGCGAGGTCAGTGCGCGTTCGAGCGCCTTTAGCTCGCGCTCCCAGCCAGGTCGTTCGCGCTCGGCAAAAAGTCCTCGGCCGAGGTACCAGTCGTCGTATTCCGGCGCGCGCGCCTCGTAGTACTCGCGCATGCGCCTAGAGTAGTCGTGTGGCCTTTCCCCTTGAAGCCGTGCCGAACTTTTCCGAGGGCCGCGACCAGGCGGTCGTGCACTCGATCGGCGAGGCGCTCGGCGCCCGCGCGGCGCTGCTCGACGTCCATGCCGACGCCGATCACAACCGCTCGGTCTTTACACTCGCCGGCGGCGAGCGGGAGCTGATCGAAGCGCTCGTGGAAGGTGTGCGAGTGGCGCGCAAGCTGATCGACCTGCGCCGGCACGAGGGCGTTCACCCCTGCGTTGGAGTGGCCGACGTACTGCCGATCGTGGCCGTCCGGCCCGAGGACCTGGAACGGGCGAGAGCATGTGCGCTGGAGCTCGCGCGGCAAATCGGCGTCGATTTGGGGCTGCCGGCCTTTCTCTACGGCGAGCTCGCCTGGGGTCGCCGGCTGCCCGAGCTTCGCCGCGGCGGCCCGGCCGAACTGGCGCGACGAATGGCAAACGGAGAGCTGGAGCCCGATTTCGGGCCGCCGACTCTCGATTTGAGCAGCGGCGCGGTGCTCGTCGGCGTTCGCTCTCCATTGATCGCCTTCAACGTCAATCTGCGCGGCGGCCTCGGCGCGGCCAGGGAGATCGCGGACCTGGTGCGCGAAGACGGCGGCGGCTTCGCCGGCGTGCGCGCGCTCGGGCTCGAGTTGAGCGGCGCGGGTCTGGTGCAGGTGAGCATGAACATCGAGGACTGGCAGAAGAGCGGGCCGGCCGAGATCGTCGGGCGAATCGAGCAGGAGGCGGCCAGGCTCGGTGTGGCGGTCGCCGGCACGGAGCTGGTCGGCCTGATCCCGATGGGCGCCGCGGCGGAGGCCGAGCAGGCCGGTCTTTCCTTCGCTCCCGCGCAGATCCTCGAGCTCAGGCTGGGCAGCGAGCTCGGCGGAGAGCTCGACGAGATGCTCGGGTAGCGGCGGCTCGGCACGAAGGCGGCACGTTTTCGTGTGCGTTGTCCCGCTGCCGTATTCGCCCGTCAGCGGGTGCCAGGCACCGCGCTGAGGACTTCTGCCGGGATGGAGGATCCGTATGCAGATTGGCACCGATCAGTGACGCCGGCGGCGGATTTGTGCGGTAGTTTCGAACCACCCCGCGGGTGGGTGGCTCGGTGGCGGGCGAAGAAAGAAGTGCCGGGTCGTCCGACCGCCTTGCCCAGAGGCGCAGGCCAGCGAGGCGCCCGTACACCGAGAAGAGCCTCCACGCTCGCCAGCGCCGAGACCTCGGTGAGCGCTAGGCTAAGCGTCGATGGCTACGAAGAAACAAAGGCGTCGGCGCGAGAAAGAGCACCGGCACGAGTACGAGTACGTCTACATCGACGAGGAGGGCAAGGAGGTCGAGGTAGAACAGCCTCCCTCCGCGCGCAAAGAGAAGGAGCGTCGCCCCGCGGCTTCCGCGAACGGGCGTCGTCCCTCGCAGGTGAGGCCGGTTCAGCCGCCCAACTGGAAATACCTGCGTAAGCAGGCGATCATCTTCTTCTTCATCATCTTCGTCGCTTTCGCGGTGCTCAACCGCTCGATTCCGGTCGCGGCGCTGATGGCGGTCGTCTACACGGCGATCATGCTGCCGCTGATGTGGATGACGCAGCGGATGATCTATCGCTCCTATCTGCGACGAACGGGCCAGCTCCCGCCGCCTCGCAGCCGCGGCTCAAAGTAAGAAAGAGCCTGACGGGGTTGGGCTCTATGCCACCCCCGGCGCCCGCGATAGTCAGAATGCGGGTGTGAGTCTCGCCGTCGACCGCATAGAGCTTGGCCCGCTGCAGACGAACTGCTACGTCGTTCGCTGCGAGCGTGGGGCCGCCGAGGCCGTGGTCGTCGATCCGGGCGGCGACATCACCCAGCTGCGTCTGGAGCTGGCCCGGATGGGCGCCAAGGTGGTCGCCATCCTGCTCACGCACGGGCACTGGGATCACGTGCTCGGCGTCGTCGATCTGGTCGAGGCGAGCGGCGCCCCGGTCTATCTGGGCGAGGCCGAGCTGCCCGAGCTGGAATCCGGCGCTGCCGAGTCGATGGGCTTTCCGCCGCTCGACTCCTTCGTTCCCGACCACCTGCTCGCGGGCGGCGAGAAGCTGGAGCTGGCCGGGCTGGAGATCGAGGTCGTCGCGGTGCCGGGGCACCGGCCGGGGCACATGGCCTTCTCGATCGACGGATGTCTCTTCTCCGGCGACGTCCTCTTTCGCGCCTCGGTCGGACGCGCCGATCTTCCCGGCGGCGACTGGCCGACGCTGATGGGCACGCTCGAGATGCTCACCCTGCGCTTCCCGCCCGAGACCGTCGTCTATTCCGGCCACGGCCCCGAGACGACGCTCGGCACCGAGCTTCGCACGAATCCCTTCCTGGCGGAGGTGCGCGCGAAATGAGCTTCGAGGCGCCCAAGGGAACTCACGACGTCCTGCCGCGCGAGTGGCCGGCCTGGCAGCGCGTGCTGGACGAGGCGCAGCGGCTCTGCAACGCCTACGGCTACCGGCGCATGGCCACCCCGACCTTCGAGGAGACCGAGCTCTTTGCTCGCTCTTCGGGCGTGGCCTCCGACGTCGTTTCCAAGGAGATGTACACGTTTGAGGATCGCGGCGAGCGCTCGCTCACGCTTCGTCCCGAGGCGACCGCTCAGGTCTGCCGCGCTTACGTCGAGCACGGCCTGCAGCGCGAGCCGCAGCCGGTCAAGACCTGGATGGTGGCGCCGATGTTCCGCTACGCCAGGCCGCAGAAGGGCCGCTTCCGCGAGTTCTGGCAGCTCAACGTCGAGGCGATCGGCTGCGAAGATCCGGCCATCGACGCCGAGCTGGTCGCGCTTCAGGCCGCCTGGCTGAAAGCGCTCGGGATCGAAGCGACTCTCCTGCTCAACTCGATCGGCGACCGCGCCTGCCGTCCGGCCTATCTAGAGCGCCTCGAGGGCTGGCTCGACGAGCATTCATCCGAGCTGGATTCCGAGGCGCGTCACAAGCGCGAGACCAGCCCGCTGCGCGTGTTCGACACCAAGAACCCCGAGCTGGCCGCGCTGCTCGAGGGCGCCCCGACCATCACCGAGGCGCTCTGCGACGGCTGTCGCGAGCACTTCGAGGCGGTCCGGCGCTACCTCGACGCCTGTGGGGTCGCCTACACGCTCGCACCCAGGCTGGTGCGCGGGCTCGACTACTACACGCGCACCACCTTCGAGTTCGTCGCGCCCGGCCTTGGCGCCCAGGACACCGTCTCGGCGGGCGGCCGCTACGACTACCTGGTCGAGACGATCGGCGGCCCGCCGACGCCCGCAGTCGGCTTCGCCAGCGGCATCGAGCGGATCGTGCTCAGCGCCGGGGAGAGCGAAGGGAGCTCCGAGCCCGGAATCGACGTCTTCTTCGTCTGCGAGCCGGATGCTTCGCGCGAGCAAGTGCTCGGGCTGATGACGAGGCTTCGCGCACGCGGACGGAGTTGCGAGACCGACTTCGCGGGGCGCTCGCTCAAGGGCCAGCTCACTCAGGCGCAGCGTCTCCGCGCCGAGCTGACGGTTATCGCCTCCGCCGGCCAGGCTACGCTTCGCCGCTCGGGCAGGCCCGACGAGCCTGTGTCCTACGAGAGGCTGGAGGAAGAGCTGGCATGAAGTGGCGCGATCTCATGTGCGGCGAGGTTCGCTCGGAGCAGATCGGAAAGAGGATCACTCTCTCGGGCTGGACGGACACGCGCCGCGACCACGGCGGTCTCGTCTTCATCGACCTGCGCGACCGCGCCGGCGTCTGCCAGCTCGTGATCAACCCCGAGCGGGCGCCCGAAGCCTTCGCCGCCACGCACGAGATTCGCAACGAATTCGTTCTGCGCGCCCAAGGCGAGGTCGTGGCGCGCGCGCCCGAGGCTGTAAATACCAAGCTCCCGACCGGCGAGATCGAGCTGCAGGTCGACAGTCTGGAGATCGTCTCGCGCTGTCCGCCGCTTCCCTTCCAGCTCGACGAGGAGAACGTGGACGAAACACTGCGCCTGCGCAATCGCTGGCTCGACCTGCGCCGCGACCGCCTGCAGAAGAACATCGCCCTGCGGGCGCAGATGGTCGGCGTCATCCGCCGCGTCATGGAGGCAGCCGGCTTCCTCGACATCCAGACGCCGATCCTCGGCAAGCCGACGCCGGAGGGCGCGCGCGACTTCCTCGTGCCGGCGCGCCTGCAGCCCGGCCGCTTCTACGCGCTGCCGCAGTCGCCTCAGCTCTACAAGCAGATCCTGATGGTGGCGGGCTTCGACCGCTACTACCAGATCGCCGTCTGCTTCCGCGACGAGGATTTGCGCGCCGATCGCCTGCAGGAGCTGACCCAACTCGACGTCGAAGTCGCCTTCCCCGACCTGGACGAGCTCTTCTCCCTGATGGAGCGGATGCTCGAGGCCGTCTGGCGCGAGTGCCTCGGCGTCCAGCTCGAGCCGCCCTTCCTGCGCATGAGCTGGGACGAGGCGATGGCGCGCTACGGCTCAGACAAGCCCGACCTGCGCTTCGCTCTCGAGATCGAGGACGCCAGCGAGGTCACGCGCGGCTCGGAGTTCGGAGTCTTCGCCAAGGTGCCCTGCGTCCGCTTCCTGCGTGTGCCGCAGGAGTACTCGCGCGGCGATCTGGCCAAGCTCGAGGAGTTCGCCAAGGAGTGGGGAGCGGGCGGGCTGGCCTACATCGTCTACGGCGAGGACGGGGAGCCGCGCTCGCCGATCCTCAAGTTCCTCTCCGAGTCCGAGCTCGAGCTATTCCGCAGCGAGCCCGGCAGCACGGTTCTCTTCGGCGCCGGCGAGCCGGCGATGGTGGCGCGAGTGCTCGGTCAGCTGCGGCTGAAGCTGGCGGGCGAGCTGGGGCTGATCGACGAGGACGCCTGGCGCTTCCTCTGGGTGACGGACTTTCCGATGCTCGAGTGGGACGAGGAGACCGAGCGCTGGGACGCCGTCCATCATCCCTTCACGCGCCCGGCTGACGGTCACGAGGCGCTGCTGAAGAGCGATCCCGGCGCCGCCAAGGCGCTCGCCTACGACCTCGTGGGCAACGGCGTCGAACTGGGCGGCGGCTCGTTCAGGATCCACGAGCCCGATCTGCAGCAGAAGGTCTTCGAGCTGCTTCGCATCTCACCCGAGGAGCAGCGCAGCAAGTTCGGCTTCCTGCTCGACGCCCTCTCGATGGGCGCGCCGCCGCACGGAGGAATCGCGTTCGGTATCGAGCGTATGCTGATGGTGCTCGGACACGAGCAAAATCTCCGCGATACGCAGGCGTTTCCCAAGAATCAAGCCGGCGCCGACCCGATGACGGGCGCTCCCTCGGAGGCCGACCTCAAGAACCTGCGCGAGCTGAGGATAAAACCGATCGCTCCTCCGGGCTAAGAGCCTCCCGCGCTAGGCCCGCGCGGCCAGACGCGCTCGGCTCTTATCGCAATCAGCAATTCAACCGATGGAGCAGGCATACTTCAGCTGTAACCGAATTTCTGACTTGTAATCACGCGTGAGCGAGGAGAGGGCGAGCCATGTCGACGCAAGATCCAGGGAGAGCACAACCGGCGTCGCTGACGTCCCTTCCGCGCATCGAAGACGTCCCGTTCACCGATCACGGCTATGACCCCGACCAGATTCGGAGCGCGTTCGACGCCTTCCAGCGCCATGTGGCCCAGCTTCAGGCACAGCTTCGCGTGCTGCAGGCGGCGGGTCGCTCGAGCATGGAGCCCAGCGGTCATGCGGTTCGCATGGATGCGCTGCACCTGATTCGCTCCGCGGCCGAGTTCGCCGACGCACTCGAGCGCGACGCCCAGACGGCGTCCACCACACAGCTTTCGCGCACCGAAGAGGAGATCAGGACGCGCCAGCAGGAGATGGCTGCCCGCGCCGTCGAGATCGAGCGCTTCCGCCAGGAGTCCGAGCGCCAGCGCCAGGAGATCCTTGGCGTCGCTCGTAACGAGTCGCGCGAGTTGCTCGCCAATGCCCAGCGGGAATCCTCGCAGGAGCTGCGCGAAGCCGAATCGCGCGGCAACAAGCTGCTCGAGCAGGCGCGGCACCAGGCGACCGAGCTCACCAACGCGGCTCGCGCCGAGGTCGAAGGAACGCTGGAGTGGGCACGTGCCCAGGCGGCATCGATCATGACGCGCGCCCAGCAAGGTGCCGAGCAGCTACTTGGCGCCGCCGGTCTCGGCGAAGACAAGGTCGGCCGGGTGGCGGATTCGCTTGTCCAGGCGGCCGATCGCGAGGCGCAGAGCGCCCGCTCGCCGGGCGGCGTGATGCGACAGGCGACCTCTCTGCTGCAGGCCGGCGCGGCTGCCGCCGCGGCGACGCCCGTCGCCGAGCCCCAGGTCGAGCGGCCCGTGGTCGCGGAGCCCGAGATCGAAGAGTCCGAGCCCGAGGCGACCGTGACCGAGGAGCCGGAGGTCGAGGAGACCGAGAGCGAGGAGAGCGAAGAGACGGGCACGCCGAGCGAAAGCAAAGGCTGGGCCCGGGATGCCGACGACTCCGAGCAAGAGGACGCCTCGGAAGAGGAGGAAGAGACGGATCAGGAAGGCCCCGGCGAGGACGAGCCGCGGCGCCCCTTCTGATTCGCTTCCATCCGCTTCGCTGCACGTCGGCTCTTGCCTGGCGCATGATCGACATGGACAATGAGCTGGCTCGCCTAGACGCCTGTCCGGTCGGGCGATGTCCTGCTCTCGATGGAGATCGCTAGGGAATGTTGGGGAAATACCGCCTAAAGCCGAGCTTTCTGCTCGAGGTTGCCTTCCTGATCGGGGTCTGGCTGATCGCCTGGCGTGCGTTCAACCCGCCGGTGGCCATCCTCGTCTTCATTATCTTCGCTGCCTATGGGCTCGTGTTCCTCTATGAGAACTGGCTCGACGGCCTCAGCCGGCGCGAGCGGGCCGAGGCGCGGCGCTCGAACCGGCGGGAGAGCGAGCTCTACAACAAGTTCAACGAACCGGGTGAGAGCGTCCGGCCCTCGTCCAGCGTCCAGAAGCTGACCAAGGCCGAGCCCGTCGCCGCTACACATTCGATCTCCGAGCGCCTGACCGCCAAATTGCACGGCCATGAGGCGGAGGACAAGCCGAAGCCTGCGGCGCCGGCGATCACGCGCCCGGCCGTTCCGCCGCCGCCCGTTCCTCTCGCCGCAAGCAGTCCGGTCGAACAGCTGGCCGAGAAAGCCCTGGAAGCGGAGGCTCACCGACCGGAGGTGCAGCCAGAACCTCCGAAGCGAGAAGAGCGAATTTCGCCGCCGGCCGCCGCGGAGGCTCCCCGCTCGGTTTCCGAGGCGGCAAGCGCACCTCAGGGCTCGGCGCCGGACGCGGGGCGACAGTCCGAGCCCGAACGACCGCACTCGCTGATGGCGGATATCGCCGCCGGCCCCGACTCGCGCAAGCCGAGCGGCCCTGTCGGCGGCTGGAACGTCTGGCAGCTGGAGCGGCTTCTCGCCGCGCAATCGAAGCCCGATCCGGAGCGCGACTACGAGCGCTCGATGATGCTCGTTTACTTGCGCGAATTCGCCGACTCCGACGGTCAGCTTCCACCGCAGTTCGATGCGCTCGTGCGCGAGTCGTTCTCCGATCTCGTTCACGGCCCCGCGAGCTAGTGACCATCGACGCGCACACGCTCGGCCCCGCCGGCCTTCGCCCCGTGCGAGGTCGCCCGTGAGGCTCGTTGCCCAGCGAATCGGCGTGCTGGCCGCTGTGGCGCTGATTGCGGTGCTAGTGGCAGTCGCGCTCGTGCGCCACTTCGACGCGAGCCCTGTGCACACGAAGCGAACGGTGACGGCCGTGCCCGCTCCGGGCGCCAGCTGGAATGAGGTTCGCGCCGGCATCCTCGCGCTCACCAAGAAGGGGAGGAAGACCGCCTGCGGCGTCAAGATCGGCGTCACGACCTTCGGCGTCGCGCATCCGAGCCTTCCCTGTGGCACGAGGATCTTCATCGCCTACGGCGACATTCAGGTGCTGACTCAGGTGATCTCCCGCGGGCCCTACGTTCCCGGGCGCGGGCTCGATCTGACCCCGGCGCTCGCGGTCAAGCTGAACATCAGCGGGGCGACCGACGTGCGCTGGCGCTTCGCTCGTTAACCAACGGAAGCCCCTACCGACGAAAGCCCGCCCTCCTGCGGAGGGCTTGACGACTTTCGTCGGCTCGAATCGAGGGGGAGTCACCGTGCCTGCGGCGTGTGAGCATCGCTCGATTGGGGACGGCGTTCCACTCGGGGGTCAGGGCGCGAGCTAGAGTGAGATGGTTCGACCTTGTTCGGAGCTTCGCGCAACAACGTAGAACCAACACCAAGTAAATGGGAGCTTGCGTCCGAGCGGCGGCCCCCTCTTCGGAGGGCGCCAAGGCGAGGCAGGGCACCCACCTGGATTACCAGGTTCACTTGGGCGCGAATGTTGCGGCAGGGTGGAATCGCAAAGGGGGAACCTCGGTTCCCCCTTTGCTCATCGGAAATCCGCTCCCCTGTCGGGGAGCTTGACGATTTCCGATGACGGATTGAGAGCGATGAACCGCGCCTTTGGCGCGGATTCCTCGCCTGCTCCTACGAGCGAGGCGGGCTGGCCGTAGGTGTGGTCAGTGTTCGAGGTGAAAGAACCGGGGGATGGCGTTTGGTGAGCAGCGCCCGCCATGTCGCTCGCGGCGGCCAGGGACAAAGCTTCTCTAGACCGACGAAAGTCGCTCGACTTTGCCGGCGAAGCTAGCCTGACTGCATGAGGACTGTTTTCGGCGATGCGACTCTCGGCTCCGACTGGACATCGGTGCGGCTGCGCCTGCGCGGCGAGCGGATTGTCGAGGCCGACGCCGACGGGCTGGATGAGAGACTCGAGGGGCTGAGCCTGATCGAGACTGCCGCGGTCGGCGGGGAGCCGCTCGCGCTGGAGGCGCTCGCGGCGGCGATCGGGCCGGTGTTTCGCGCGGCGCCCGACGGCGAGCGCGTGGCGGTGGCGATGTCCGGCGGCGTTGACAGCGCGGTCGCCCTGCTCGCGGCCGGGCCGAAGGCGATCGGAGTCACGCTCAGGCTCTGGATCGATCCGGACGGGCCGGACAGCGAGGCAGCTTGCTGCTCGCCGGATTCGGTGCGCCTCGCGCGGGCCACCTGCCACCGGCTCGGACTGCCGCACGTCACGCTCGATCTGCGCGAACAGTTCTGCCGGCACGTGGTCGAGCCCTTCGTTCGCGCCTACGCGGCGGGCTTGACGCCAAACCCCTGCGTTCGCTGCAACGGCTCGTTCCGTTTCGGCCGGCTGCTGACCTTCGCTCGCCGCGCCGGCGCCGCCCGCCTGGCGACCGGTCACTACGCGCGCCTCGTCGAGCGACGAGGAAAGCTCTTGATAGCTCGCGCTCACGACCACCAGAAGGATCAGTCCTACATGCTCGCGGCGCTCGATCCGGGCTTGCTCGGGCGGCTCTGGTTTCCGCTCGCCGAGCTGGAGAAAAGCGAAACGCGCGAGCGCGCGGCGAGCGCCGGTCTCGCGGTCGCGGCACGGCCCGAGAGCCAGGAGGCCTGCTTCTTGGCCGGCGCCGACTACCGCGATTTCCTCAAGCGCCGCGGGCTCGTCTCGAGTCGCGGCGAGGTGGTCGACGAAGGCGGCAGGCGGATCGGCCGGCACGACGGCTACTGGCGCTTCACGCCGGGGCAGAGACGCGGTCTGGGCATCGCCTCGAGCGACGGTCCGCTCTATGTGCTGCGCACGCAGGCGAGGAAGAACCTGGTCGTGGCCGGGCCCGAGCAGGCGCTTGCGCGGCGCTCCGTGAGCGCGCGCGGAAAGCTCTACCTTCCGCTCGAGCGCGCCCAGGTAAAGCTTCGCTACCGATCATCAACCACTCCGGCCGAGGTCGAGCCGACCGGGGCGGGCTTCCGGCTCCACCTGCTCGAGCCGGCGCTAGCGGTTGCGCCCGGTCAGGCCGCCGTGCTGTACGACGGCGAGGTCGTGGCCGGGTTCGGGCTGGTCACCTCCGCTCGAAAAACCTGAGGCGGGTTTCGCGCCGGGTATCCTGGTGAGCACACCTGAACCTCATTGGCTCTAAGATCACTCTGTCTCGATGCTTCTTCTCTCGTCCACAACCGGTAGCGTCGCCTACGCGGCACTCGCCTTCTTCCTGATCGCGATCGGGCTGACGCTCGGTTACGCGTTCCTTCGCCTGGCCGGGGTTTTATCTCGCGTCTCCTCTCTGGTCAAAGGCGTCGAGCAGGAGCTGGTACCGGTCCTGAACAAGGCCGGCGGCTCGATCGATCGCGTCAACGACCAGCTCGACAAGCTCGATGTCGTGACCGACAGCGCGGTCGACGCCGTCGGGAGCATCGACACCGTCCTGCGTGCTGTCGCCGGCGCAGTCAAGTTGCCGGCCAAGAAGCTCGCTGCTCTGACGGCCGGCCTCGCGCACGGGCTTGCGACCTTCAAGGTCGAGCGCGACTTCTCGGCGGCCATGGCTGCGGCGCGCTTCGCCGCCGAAGAGCGCGAGAACCGCTTCGCCGAGGAGTTTCGTTCCGAGGCCGAAGAGGACAAAAACGCGAGCGAGGAGTAGCGCTTTGGATGAGATCGTTCTCAAGCTTCCCCGCGAAGCCTGCTGGCACAGCGTCGCCTATCTCGTTCTGGCGGGATTGGCCGCGCGCCTCGAATTGACCGTCGAGAATCTCGAAGACTGGCAGCTCGCGCTGACCGAGTTGCTTGGCCGCACGAGTCCCGACGGCCGGCTCGAGCTCGTCTTTCGCGCCTCGCCCGAGCAGCTCGAGGCACGCTTCGGCCCGGCGGACGAGCAGATCTTGACCGAGCTGGAGCGTCAGGAGGCGGGCGTTGGGCTACGCCGCGTGCTCTCGACTCTCACCGACAGCGTGGAGGTCGAGACAACCGGTGGGGCGCGCTGGATCGTTCTGCGCAAGGCGATCGTTCATCCGGACGGCGCGAGCTGAAGCCCGGGTTGATGATCGGCAGCATGCGCACGGAACGTTCCCCAGGGAGATCGTCGGCATCGAGCCGGGAAGTCGACCTGTCCGAGGCCGCAGATGGACGCTAACGACAGAAACCTTCTCCGCCGCTACCACGAGCAAGGCGACCGGGCCGCGCGCGAGCAGCTGATCGAGCGCTACATGTCGCTGGTGCGCTCGCTCGCACGCCGCTATGCCTCTCGCGGCGAGCAGCTCGACGACCTGATTCAGATCGGCGCCATCGGCCTGATCAAGGCGATCGATCGCTTCGACATCGACCGCGGCGTCGAGCTGACCACCTACGCGACACCGAACATCATCGGCGAGATCAAGCGTCACTTCCGCGATCACGGCTGGGCGGTGCGGGTGCCGCGCGGCCTGCAGGAGCTGAGCATCCAGTTGATGCGGGTGGTCGAGCAGTTGACCGGCGAGCTGAGCCGCTCGCCGACGATCGCCGAGCTGGCCGAGGCAACCGGGGCGAGCGAGGAAGACGTGCTCGAGGCGCTCGAGACCGGTCGTGCCTACAGCCCGCTCTCGCTCTCGGTGAGCTCGAGCGGCGACGACGACGAGCTCGACCCGCTCGAGTCGCTCGGCAGCGACGACCACGAATTCGAGGTCTCGGAGGATCGGGCGGTGCTCGAGCCCGGCCTGCGCGTGCTCGACGAGCGCGAGCGGATGATCCTGCAACTGCGCTTCTACGAAGGCCTGACGCAATCGCAGATCGCGCAAAGGGTCGGTATCTCCCAGATGCACGTATCGAGGCTGATCAGGCGCGCCCTGGAGAAGGCGCGCAAGGAGATCGCCCCGGAGCTCGACGAGCTCGAGCTCAAAGACTCAGACGAGTAACCTGAGCCCGCTTTAACCGAGGCGGTAGAGCGGGCGCTCGGTCGCGAGAGTCGCTCGCCTTCGCGCTGGCCGATCGACCCAGCCGATTCTTCTCTTTGGCTTGTATGCCCCGATAGAGGTATGCAAGTTTCGCTCGAATCTATAAGCATCCGACAGTATCCCCCTGTCAACACGCTCGTTTCTTCTTAGAGAGCCCGCCCGTGGAGGTAGGAAAGTGACCCGCCTGTCGCCGGTTGTACGAATCGTCCCCCCGAGTCGCCGAAGCACGGTTCGTCTCTTAGCTGGCGTTGTCTGCTGCGCCTTGGTGCTTGTCTGCACCTCCACGCTTGCGGGCGCCGCCTCGAGCAAAGCCTCCACCGCAACGATCTCTGCTCACCTGACCAAGAAGAGCTTCACGAAAGCCCGGGCCGGCTCGGTCAAGCTCGTCTACAAGTTCTCCGCTCCGAGCAAGAGCTTCAGCTACCTGCTCAGCTTCAAGAAGGGCTCCAAGTGGCGAGCGGTCAAGAGCGTGAAGAAGACTGGCAGCTTCACGGGCTCCAAATCGATGACCGTCAAGAAGGTCTTCGTCGGGAAGTCGATCAAGGTTGGTTCATACCGGCTCAAGCTCTCCGCCGATGGAGGGAGCAAGCTTCTCAGCTTCAAGGTCGTTAACGACCCTTCTGGTAGCGGCTCGACAGGCGGCGGCTTGACCCCGACCGGGAGCAAGCCTGCTAACACCGCTCTACCCATCATCTTGGGCACTACGACGCAGGGCCAGACGCTCTATGCCTCAAACGGCTCCTGGAGCGAATCGCCGACTTCCTACTCCTATCAATGGCGTCGCTGCACTAGCTCCGGTGCAAGTTGCGTGGACATATCAGGCGCAACAGGCAGCTCTTACACCCTCGGCTACGCAGATGCCGGCTCGACCATTCGGGTGGTGGTCATAGCTAAGAACGCTTCTGGCTCGACAAGCGCCACCTCGAGTCAGACGGCCGTGGTGGTCGGTCTACCGCCCGCGAACACCGCTCTACCAACCGTCTCCGGTACGACCACGCAGGGTCAGACGCTGACTGCCTCTAACGGATCCTGGAGCAACTCGCCGACCTCCTACTCCTACCAGTGGCGTCGCTGCATTAGCTCCACGAGTTGCGTGAATATCTCAGGCGCAACATCAACCTCGTACAACCTCGTCTCTGCGGACTTCGACTCGACCATCCGCATCGTCGTCACGGCGACGAACTCCTATGGCTCGTCCAACGCGACCTCGGGACAGACGGCTTGGGTCGACGGACTACCACCGGCGAACCTCGCTCTCCCAACCATCTCCGGTACACCCGCCCAGGGCCAGAAACTCACTTCCTCAACGGGCACCTGGAGTAACTCGCCGTACGACTATTACTTCGAGTGGTACCGCTGCGACTCCTCAGGTGCTAACTGCGTCTATATATCGGGTGCATACGGGAGCTCCTATCGGCTTACTTCCTCGGATGTAGGTAAGACCATCCATGTAGTTGTCGAAGCCGATAATGACTACGGCTACGCCACCGCCACCTCGAGCCAAACGGGTGTCGTTGGCGTGCCGCCCGCTAACACCTCGTTGCCAACCGTCTCCGGCCTGGGGGTTATTCAGGGCTGGACGCTCACTGCCTCAAACGGAGCGTGGAGCAACTCGCCGACTTCCTGGGCGTACCAGTGGCTCAGGTGTGACTCCTATGGCGCGAATTGCAGCGATATCACGAGC
>JADGPD010000020.1 GCA_017882615.1 Thermoleophilia bacterium | reverse complement strand
AAAATACCCAAAGTTCCCATTTTCCGGTTATTCTGTAGGTAAGCCCCACCCCCGAGCTCGAACAATCGCGCTCGAGGGCTTGCTTTTCTCCGCGAAGAAAGGCTGAATGCGTATATCCCCCCTCGTGCGTCCTGGCTGGTCGCGCGCTCATGTTTAGTGTTGCTCTCCATGGAGCAGATTTAGGAACGATCAACGTCCAATTCCGAACTGCGCTTCCCCCAACATGAACTGGCAAATGGCGTCATGACCGACACGGCCTTCCACCCTTCGGCCCTGGGAACAGTCGACGATCTCAAGCTCCGCGCTCGAGCGCGAGCGGGGGTTATCGGGCGTAGCGAACGCTTCTGGCGCCTGACCCGGCTCGGGTTGGATGTGTTGTTGCTTTCCTGTGCCGTCGTCGCCTCGAATCTTGCTTCCCCGGCTGCGAAGGTGCCTTCCGGTGGGTTTCTATGGCCGTCGCTCTTCATGCTGGTCGCGCTCACGGTTCTCGTCTCTCGCGGGACTTACTCGCGGCGCCTGCTGGTCGATCTCCTCGACGAGCTGCGCTCGCTTGTCGTCGCCATCGGGCTGGCGACGATGGCTGTCGTAACGCTGCGCGTGATGCTCTACTCAGCGCCGCAGCACACAGCGGCCGAGACCATGCGCCTTGCCGTCTTCGCCACGGTGTATCTCGCGGCCGGACGAATCGGATTGGATCTTTCGCGGAGGCATGCGCGCCGCGCGGGTGAGGCAGTTCCTACGCTGATCATCGGTGCCGGCAACGTTGGGCACACCACCGCCAAGCGGTTGCTCGAGCATCCCGAGCTGGGGCTCAAGCCGATCGGATTTCTAGACAAGGAACCGCGCCAGGACTTGGCCACGAGCTCGCAACTACCGGTCCTGGGAGCGAGCTGGGATTTCGAGCGGGTCGTGCGAGAGCACGGCGTCGGCCAGGTGATCATCACCTTCTCGACGGCTCCGAACGAAGTCCTGCTGCGCATGGTCAAGCGAGGCGAGGAGTTGGGCATCGGCGTCTCCTTGGTGCCGCGCTTGTTCGAGAAGGTGACCGATCGGCTCACGATCGATCACCTCGGTGGCCTGCCCTTGCTCACGTCACATCCGTCCAATCCGCGCGGTTGGCAAATCGCGATCAAATACGCGCTCGACCGGCTGTTGGCATTAGTGGTCCTGATCTTTTGCTCTCCCGTCATGCTCATCGCTGTGCTCGCTACGTGGCTCTCACTCGGGCGCCCCATCCTCTTCCGTCAGTTGCGAGTAGGTCGCGACGGTCGTACCTTCGAGATGCTCAAGTTTCGCTCGATGCAACTGAACTGGGAGGTTCCCGTTCCCGGTCAGGAAGGTAAGCCCCGGACCATGTCCGTCGAAATCGAGGCCTCGACTCTGCCCGACGACATCGCGCCCGGCGGTGTCGAGGGCGGTGATCGCCGCACTCGCGTCGGAACCATTCTGCGCAAGACCTCGATCGACGAGTTACCGCAGCTCTTCAATGTGCTCAAGGGCGACATGTCGCTGATCGGCCCGCGGCCCGAGCGCCCGGAGTACGTCGAGCTGTTCGAGTCGCGCGTCTATCGCTATGGCGACCGGCATCGCGTCAAGTCCGGGATCACCGGTTGGGCTCAGATCCACGGCCTGCGCGGAAAGACTTCGCTATCCGATCGGGTCGAGTGGGACAATTACTACATCGAGAACTGGTCGCTCTGGCTCGATTTCAAGATCGCGCTCAGGACGGCGTCCGCGATCGCCGGCTATTTCGCCGAGGTCAAGTAGCGTCTTCGATTCCTGACGCCAGGCCGCTTCGCTCGAGCTCGCTGACGATCGTCTCAGCGTGCTCGGGGTAGTGCTCGAGCAGGCAGCTCGGGCAGAGGCTGTGGCTGAACTCCGCCTCGGAGTACTTCGCGACGTAGGACTCGACCTGGCTCCAGTAGCCCGCGTCGTCGCGGATGCGCTTGCAGTGAGAGCAGATCGGTAGCAAACCGCTGAGCGTCTTTCGCTGCGCTTCGGCTCTATCGAGCGCTAAAGCCCCAGTAATCAGCGTCACCACTATCGCGGCGGTCACGACGACAGCGGCGATCGCGTGACCGACCGGGTGGTTGTAGAGGGCGGTCTGAACTCCGATCAGGATCGGAGAGAGCAGGATGAGCGGCGCGAACCTGCGCGCCATTCTTCCGCCGGCGCCTGGTGAGATGAAGACCGCCAGCCAGGTCGCCTCGGAATCGAGCAGCGCCAGCCCGACGACCAGGAGCGCGAGCGCGACCAGAGCCACCACACCGATGCCGTTGACCGAAGAGAAGCCGCGCAGGTAATCGACGGAGTAGGCGTAGCCGACGACGCCCGCCGCCACAACGATCGCGAGAGTGTTGTTGATCCAGGCCACCGCGCGTAGGTGTCTGGCTCTAAAGCCGGCGATCAGCGCCAGGTTGATTCCCGCGAGCAAGAGGCCGACGGTCGTAAGAGGCGACGGGCGACCGGGTAAGGCGCTGCCCGTCGTGTCGCGGAAGAGCAACTCGTCGATGCCGAGCGAGTGCCAGTATTCGAACAGAGTGAGCGCCGAAAGCGCGACGCAGAACGCTCCGGCGGCGCCCGCAATCAGGCGCTCGCGGCGTTTCGGCATCGTCCGGGCGACGAGGGCAAGCCCCACTCCGGCGATGACGAACATCACGGCGCCGTTCGCTTTGGTCGGGGGAACGCCCGGCCAGACCCGCTTGAGCACGCTCAGGTCGAGAGCCCAGCCAAGAAGAACGGCTACACCGAGCCCCGCCGCCAACACTCCGGCGATCCGAGCCGCCAGGTATTTACCCGGACTTGCTGCAACGAGCATCCTGTTTAGTTTACGAGTTCGCTCCATGTTGGCGCTCCGCCGCCGCGGCGTCCCGCGGAGGCGGCGGCCACCCATTCGAGACTAAAAATGGCTATCGGTCGCGTTGCACCGGTCGATAAGGTCCTAAGCGAAAATTCGGCGCAGCGCCGAGGGCCGTGGGTGCCCGCCATCGAGGTATACAAGGGCCTCGATTCGGGCAGGTGACCCTCAGCTAAGATGGGGTTGACCTGAGCCACGCGGCAAAGACCCCGGGCCAGTCGACGGAGAAAGGGGGTCAGAGGGTTGTTCGAGCGATTCACCGAGCGAGCCAGGCAGGTAGTCGTACTTGCGCAGGACGAGGCCCGTGCCCTCAAGCACAACTACATAGGTACCGAGCACATCCTGCTCGGGCTCCTTCGTGAGGAGGAGGGCCTCGCCGCGCGCGTGCTCGAGTCGCTCGACATCACCGTCGAGGAGGTACGGGCGCAGGTCGCCCGCATAGTCGGCCAGGGCGACGAGGTCACGACCGGTCAGATCCCCTTCACGCCGCGCGCCAAGAAGGTGCTCGAGCTGGCGCTCAGAGAAGCGCTCTCGCTTGGCCACAACTACATCGGCACCGAGCACATCCTGCTCGGGTTGGTGCGCGAGAACGAGGGCGTGGCGGCGCGCATCCTGCTCGACTTCGACGCCGACGCCGAGAAGATTCGCAACGAGATCATTCGCATGCTCTCGGGCCCCGGGCGCCGCCAGCAGGGCGCCGCCGCGGGCGCGGCGGGCGGCGAGAGGTCGAAAAGCTCCAAGTTGCTCGACCAGTTCGGGCGCAACCTGACCAAGCTCGCCACCGACGGCAAGCTCGATCCCGTGGTCGGGCGCCAGACCGAGATCGAGCGCGTGATGCAGATCCTGTCGCGCCGCACGAAGAACAACCCGGTTTTGATCGGCGAGCCCGGCGTGGGCAAGACGGCGGTCGTCGAGGGCCTGGCCCAGCGCATCGCCACGGGCAACATTCCCGAGCTGCTCAAGGGCAAGCAGATTTACACGCTCGACCTGGCTGCGCTGGTGGCCGGCTCGAAGTACCGCGGTGAGTTCGAAGAGCGCCTGAAGAAGGTCATGAAGGAGATCGGCCAGCGCGGCGACATCATTCTCTTCATCGACGAGCTACACAACCTGGTCGGCGCGGGTGCGGCCGAGGGCGCGATCGACGCGGCTTCGATTCTCAAGCCGGCCCTCGCGCGCGGCGAGCTGCAGACGATCGGCGCCACCACGCTGGACGAGTACCGCAAGTACCTGGAGCGCGACGCGGCGCTGGAACGGCGCTTCCAGCAGATTCGCGTAGAGGAGCCCTCGGTCGACGACACGATTCAGATCTTGCGCGGTCTGCGCGACCGCTACGAGGCGCACCACCGCTGCAAGATCTCCGACGACGCACTCGATGCCGCCGCGCAACTCGCCGACCGCTACATCCAAGATCGCCACCTGCCCGACAAGGCCATCGACCTGATCGACGAGGCCGCGTCGCGCATGCGCATCCGCACCATGAGCGCGCCTCCGCGCTACCGCGAGCTCGAGGAAGAGATCGAGACGGTGCGGAAAGAGAAGGAGTCTTCGATCGAGGCCCAGGAGTTCGAGAAGGCGGCGGCGCTCAGGGACAAGGAGCGCAAGCTGAGCCAGAAGCGGAAAGAGCTCGAGGAGTCCTGGCGCGACGAGGAGGACGCGGCCGAGCAGCCCGAGATCGGCGAGGAAGAGATCGCCGACATCGTCTCGATGTGGACCGGCATTCCAGTTTTCAAGCTCACCGAAGCCGAGTCGCAGAAGCTGATCCGCATGGAGGACGAGCTGCACAAGCGCGTGATCGGCCAGCATCCGGCGATCGAGGCGGTCTCCAAGGCGATCCGGCGCGCCCGGGCGGGAATCAAGGATCCCAAGCGCCCGACCGGCTCGTTCATCTTCCTGGGGCCCTCGGGCGTCGGCAAGACCGAGCTGGCGCGCACCCTGGCCGAGTTCCTGTTCGGCGACGAGGAGGCCATGATCCAGGTCGATATGTCGGAGTACATGGAGAAGCACTCCGTGTCGCGGCTGGTCGGCTCGCCTCCGGGATACGTCGGTTACGACGAGGGCGGTCAGCTGACCGAATCGGTGCGGCGCAAGCCCTATTCGGTGCTGCTCATGGACGAGGTCGAAAAGGCGCACCCGGACGTCTTCAACATCCTGCTGCAGATACTCGAGGACGGAAAGCTGACCGACTCGCAGGGGCGCAAGGTCGACTTCCGCAACACGATCGTGATCATGACCTCGAACCTGGGCGCGGCTCAGATCTCCAAGAACCAGTCGCTCGGCTTCTCCTCGAACGACGAGGTCGGTCTCTCCTACGACGAGATGAAGTCGCGGGTCACGGGCGAGCTGAAGAAGGTCTTCCGGCCCGAGCTCCTGAACCGCATCGACGAGGTGATCGTCTTCCACAAGCTCGAGAAGGCCGAGATCAAGCAGATCATCGACCTGATGCTGAAGCGGCTGCGCGAGCAGATGGCGGTGCACAAGGTGACGATCGAGCTGACCGACAAGGCCAAGGACCTGCTGGTCGAGCAGGGCTTCGACCCGTCCATGGGCGCGCGCCCGCTGCGCCGCGCGATCCAGCGCCTGATCGAGGATCCGCTGGCCGACTTCGTGCTCGGCGCCGAGCTGATGCCGGGCGCCACGCTGATCGTCGACCGCAAGAAGAACACCTCCGACGAGGTCGAGATCAAGATCATCCCGGGCGCCGAGCCGGTGCTCGAAGAAGAGCCCGAGAAGGTCGTCGTACCCGACGATGGCGCCGGCGAGAGCTCCGAGAAGAAAACCGGCGAGAAGGAAGAGCCCAAGAAGGTCGTCGTCCCCGACGACCGCGCCGAAAAAGCCGCCTCCGAGCCAAGCGCTGGCTCCGAGGACGAGTAGCTTCCGTCCTTCTCCTCGTCGGGCGGGGCGATATCAAGGCCCGCGATCGCGCGGCCGCACACAGGACTTGCTACGTAGCTCGAAATCAGCGCAGGGCGACTGAAATACGGGAAGCGCCGATCCGGCGCGGGCCTAGCGTCTTACTGGCTGCTTAGGCTGTAGCTGGCATTGTTCGAAACGCGATCGGAGGACGCCGTGAAGGGATTCAACGACAACATCGAAGGACTGACCCTCGAAAACGATGATTTCCGAAAAGTCCTCTACACCGCCTCCCATAGCCAGCTCGTTCTGATGAGTCTCGCGCCGAAGGAAGACATCGGTCTGGAGGTTCACGAGGAGAACGACCAGTTCTTCCGCTTCGAGTCGGGCCGGGGTCGCGTCATCATCGACGGCAACGAGTACGAGGTGAAGGACGGCTCGGCGATCGTCGTCCCGGCCGGAGCCGAGCACAACGTCGTCAACACATCCGGTGGCGAGGCGCTGAAGCTCTACACGATCTACTCGCCGGCTCATCACAAAGACGGCGTCGTGCGCGCGACCAAGGCCGAGGCCGAAGCCGACTCCCCGGAATACGACGGGCAAAATTCCGAATAGGCCCGGCGCGAGCCGCCGCGCGCAGGGCGGGGGGAAGTCACGGAGTCGGCACGGTCGCCGTCTGCGCCCCTGCGTAGACTCGCTTCGTGGCAAAGACGGCTGTTCAGTTCTCGTGCACGGAATGCGGCTACTCGACCGGGCGCTGGCTCGGGCGCTGCCCGAGTTGTGAGAACTACGGCACGCTGACCGAGGAGGTAATCGAAAGGATCCCCGCAAGCGCGCCGAGAGTGCAAAGGCCCCTGCTGCGCCTGGTCGAGGTCGAGGCGAATGAGAGCGACCGCATCCCGACCGGCGTGCCCGAGCTCGATCGCGTGCTCGGCGGCGGGCTGGTGCCGGCCTCGCTCGTGCTAGTCGGCGGCGAGCCCGGGATCGGAAAGTCGACGCTGCTCTTGGCCGCGCTGCGCGCGATCGCCGAGAAGCGCCGCGGCCTGCTCGTCTCGGGCGAGGAATCGGCGGCTCAGGTCAGGCTGCGGGCCGAGCGCCTGGGCGGGGCGGGCAAGATCGAGATTCTGGCCGAGACCGAGCTGGACACGGTCTGCGAGGTGCTCGAGCGCGAGCGACCCGAGGTCTGCGTGATCGACTCGGTGCAGGCTCTCTACTCGTCGGGCCTGGGCTCGGTGCCAGGGTCGGTGGCGCAGGTGCGCGAGGCGGCCTCGCGCCTGATGCGCTTGGCCAAGGAAAACGGCATCGCCGTGTTTCTCGTCGGGCACGTGACCAAGGACGGCACTGTGGCCGGGCCGCGCGTGCTCGAGCACCTGGTCGACTGCGTGCTGCAGTTCGAAGGCGACCGCTACCGCGAGCACCGCATTCTGCGCGCAACCAAGAACCGCTTCGGCTCGACCAACGAGCTCGGTGTTTTCGAGATGACCTCCGCCGGCCTGGTCGGGATTCCGGATGCCTCGGCGCTCTTCGGGCGTACAGAGCCCGGCGAGGTTGGAGCCGCGGTGGCCTGCACGCTCGAAGGCTCGCGCCCGATTCTGCTCGAGATCCAGGCCCTTGTGGCCAGAAGCGAGCTGGCCATGCCGCGCCGCGTCGGCACCGGCGTCGATCCGAAGCGTCTGGCGATGATCGTGGCCGTTCTCTCGCGCCATGCGCGCGTGGCGCTCGGGCAGGCCGACGTGTTCGTCAACGTCGCCGGCGGCGTGCGGATCGAGGAGCCGGGCGCCGACCTGGCGATCGCCCTGGCCATCGCCTCGGCGGCGCGGGGCGTACCGGTTCGCCCGGGGCTCGCGGCCTTCGCCGAGATCGGTTTGACCGGGCGCCTACGCGCCGCGACCCAAACCGCACGACGCGCGGGAGAGTGCGCCAAGCTCGGGCTGGAGTGCGCCCTCGTCTGTCAGGGCAGCGTCAAGAGCGGGGCAGGCCTGGAGCTGATCGAGGTGGTCAGGCTCGGGAAGGCGCTGGCGTTAGGGCTGGAATCACAGCGGGATGGAGCCGACCCGGCTCTTTGATGAGTGACTCGATGTCGGCGAGCGGGCCCGTATTTCGAAACGCTGTCTGAGCAGGGATTTTCTGTGCGAGCACCTGAAAAGGTGCGTTTTCCAGCGTTTTTTGCTATCATGAAGCAGTATTCAGCCGGCGGTAGTGGCACCGCCGGCCTTTTCGCGAACACAGCTCGAGAGGGAGTGTCGCTTGTTTGATATTGGCGAAAAAGTCGTGTACCCGCATCATGGTGCGGGGACGGTGGTCGAGAAAGAGATGCGAACGGTGCTCGGCCAGAAGCGCGAGTACCTGACGATCAGGATCCTTCACAACGACATGACCGTCCAGGTTCCGAGCGAGAATGCCGAGCGGGTTGGACTGCGCCCGGTGATCGAAGAGGCCGAGATCGACAGCGTCATCATCGCGCTCACGGCCGGCAAGACCGAGATGCCGAAGAACTGGAATCGCCGCTTCAAGCACAACCGCGACAAGATGAAGACGGGCGACATCCTCGAACTGTCGGAAGTCGTGCAAAACCTCTCTCTACGCGATTTTGAGAAGGGTCTCTCGACCGGCGAAAAGCAGATGTTCGTGAAGGCCAAGAAGATTCTTTCCAGCGAGCTGATGTACGCGCTCGATCTGAACGAGGAAGAGGCGGCCGCGTGGCTGGAGAACGTGCTGGCCAGAAACGGCAAGAAGGCGTCGCGGAGCTCGAGCAAGACGGAGCCGGAGGCGGTAGTAGCTTCCGTCTAGCCGCGGTGGCCGGTTCACCGTCGGCGGGGCAGCGTCCCCTGGATCGCCTGTGACGAGCGCATCTGCCTGGGTCGTCGTTTGCGCCGCCGGGGCCGGTAAGCGGCTCGCAGGCACGCGCCCGAAAGCCTTTGCCGCCCTCGCCGGGCGACCTCTCCTGGCCGAGAGCCTGCAACGGCTCGACGACTGCGAATTGATCGCCGGCCTGGTTGTGGCGGCTCCACCCGGCTGGGAGGAGGCCACGATCCTGCTGGCCGAAGAGCTCGGCTGCGACAAGGTGAGCGCGGTCGTGCGGGGAGGCCGCGAGCGTGGCGAGAGCGTCAGCCTGGCCCTGACCGAGATTCCCGCCGAGGTCGAGCACGTGCTCGTTCACGATGCCGCCCGGCCGCTGGTGAGCGCGGAGGTCGTAGAGCGAGTGTTGGCGCCGCTGGAGCAGGGTTGGGACGCGGTCGTGCCCGCGCTGCCGGTCTCCGACACGATCAAGCGCGTCGAGGGAGAGCGCGTTGTCGAGACACTCGAGCGCAGCTCGCTCGTCGCCGTCCAGACGCCGCAGGCTTTTCGCGCCCAGGCGCTCCGCGCCGCCTACGCCGCCGAGCGGGGCGAGGCGACCGACTGCTCGACGCTGGTCGAAGGGCAGGGTGGTCGCGTCCGCTGGGTCGAGGGCGAACGACGCCTGCACAAGGTGACCACGACTGAAGATCTGGCTCTGGTCGAGAGCTGGCTTGCCGAGGAGGAGCGATGAGTGAGCTCAGGGTAGGAATCGGCATCGACGCCCACGCTTTCGCGGCCGGCGTTCCGCTCGTGCTGGGCGGCGTCGCTTTCGAGCATCCGCGCGGGCTCGCCGGGCACTCCGACGGTGACGTGATCGCGCACGCGCTGATCGACGCCCTGCTCGGCGCGGCCGGGTTGAGCGACATCGGCTCACTCTTTCCCTCCAGTGACGAGCGCTGGAAGGGCGCCGACTCGCTCGACCTGCTCGCCCGTGCCTACGGCGAGGTGCGCGGTGCAGGCTGGGCGCTGGTCAACGCAGACTGCATCCTCGTCGGCGAGGAGCCGCGGATTGCAGAGCGGCGCGCGGAGATGCAGGAGCGTCTGGCCGCCGCGCTAGCGCTCGAGCCGGGGCGGGTGACGGTACGGGCCACGACCACCGATCGGCTCGGATTCGCGGGTCACGGCGAGGGCCTGGCGGCTCAGGCCGTGGCGCTGCTCGAGCGGTAAGGGCCTGCCCCGAGGAGCAGTGGCGCCGACCTATTAGCGGCCGCGCTTGCGACCGGGCTTCCCGCGCTTGCGCCCCTGCGGGCCGCGGCGCTCTTCCTCGGCCTCGCCCTTCTTCTTTTTCTTGCCCTTGCGCTTGTCCTTGGACTTGTCCTTCGCCTTGTCCTTGGCGCTTTTCTGCTGCAGGCCCTGGCGCTCCAACTTGCGACGGATCTGCCGGTTGGACACGTCCGAGCCGGAGCTTTGCTGCTGCTGGTCTGCAGCTTCCATCCAGGCGCGCCGCTCGGCGGAGGAAAGAAGCGAAAGGGCTCGCTGCATCCGCTGGGGGTCGCGCATCGCACCGGCCCGTTCGAGCTTTTTGATCGCGCTGGCAAGCAGCGGATTCGAGCGCTCCATGGCCGATTCCGAAAGACTCCTCAGCCCGCGCCCGAGCAGCGGAACCTTCATCAGCCCGGCGATGATCGGCCGGGCGTAGCGGCCGCCCTTGATCCGGCTCAGGATGGCGAAGACTCCCAGCAGAAGCAGGAGGAAGAGCAGAACCCAGACGGGAAGCAGGTACCAGAAAAACGAAGCGATCATCGCCGACGATCCTAGCGATCGGCGCAACCGCAGGTGCGAGAAGCGTCACCCTACTGCCCAGAGCAGTTCGGCGCCGTCCTCTCGCCGCGTTCTACGGTCGGCTCGTGGTCGGCTGAACGACGCTGAGCGGAACCGAGCTTGTCGTCAGGGTGCCGGAACCGAGCTCGCCCTCGTCGTTCCCGCCCCAGCACTTGACCGCGCTGTTGGCGAGAACCGCACAGGTGTGACGAACGCCGGAGCTGATCGAGACGGCATGCTTGATTCCGATCACCGTGACGGGCTTGGCGCTGTCTTGCAGCTTCCCGTTACCGAGCTGCCCGAACTGATCCGCTCCCCAGCACTTGACTGTGCCGCCGGCGATCAGGGCGCAGTTGTGAACGCCGCCGGAGCTGATCGAGACGGCGTTTCTGATGCCCGCCGCCCGCACCGGTATGGCGCTGTCCAGCAGGGGTTTGGAGCCGGTATCTGTGGCCGCGATGAAACCCCAACACTTGACCGTACCGCCGGCGACGAGAGCGCAGGTGTCGAAAGCTCCGGAGCTGATCGAGATAGCGTTCGTGATTCCGTAGACTCGCTCGGGCGACGGGTTGGCGTACGGCCACCTGTGGTTGGCTTTTCCGTGTCCGGTCTGACCGTCGTGGTTGTAACCCCAGCATTCGATCGAGCCGCCGGAGATGAGCGCACACGTGTTCAGGAAGCCGGCGCTGACGCCGACGGCATTCGAGACGGCGGCGACCTGCACGGGGCTTGAGATCCCAAAGGGCCTGCTTCGGATCAGAGCGCCCGTGCCGAGCTCTCCGAACTGGTTGTCGCCCCAGCAGTAGAGTGAGCCGCCCGTGAGCAGCGCGCAGGTGTGAGCCGCGCCGGAGCTGCTCGCGACGACGCCGCTGAGTCCACCCACCGAAATCGGGGTTGAGCTGCTCGCCAGCGTGCCGTTGCCGAGCTCGCCCACGTCGTTGGTACCCCAGCAGCTGATCGTCCCGGCGGAAAAGATCGCGCAGGAGTGCTTGTAACCGCTGTTCACGGCGATCGCGCCCGTGATGCCGCGCACCGAGACCGGCGTCGAGCTGTTCATCAGAGTGCTGTTCCCGAGCTCGCCGTCGAAGTTGTCCCCCCAGCACTTGACGCCGCCGCCGCCAACGAGGATGCAGGTCAGCCTGCCGCCCGCGCTGACGCCTGTGGCGTCGGCGACTGGCTCGGCAGCGAAGACCGAGAATCTGAGCGAGACGAGATTGCGATCGGCGCGGAGGCGCAAGCGGTAGCTACCGGATTGGATCGCGCGTTGGCCGAAGATGCGCTCGAGGGTCGTAACGTGAGTGCCCTCGAAGTTCCCCTTGCGCGCGACGGCGCGAAGCGCGATCCAGCGTGCTCCCTGTTTGCGCTGAAGCACGTATGAGAAGTGGGCGCTCCGGCGCAAGAACCGGTAGTTGAGTCGGATTTCGCTTGCCTGGACCGGCGCCAGTCTCGTGGCGTCCAGCCTGGCGGCGAGCTCCCCCGGACCGGGCGCCGTTCTCGCCGCCGAGGACGAAGCGATCGCGCCGCTGAGCGGCAGCACCACCATGCCCAGAAGGACGGCGGCGAAGGCAGTTGAGCGGGAGCGAACATGCCCCGGAATCGCGCGAGCCGGACGACCGCTTCGAAGTCCGCTCATCTTTTCGATGAGACCACCGCGCGATAAACGTCCGCTAAAGGCGCGGCGTTTCGAGAGAGGGCTAGTGCTCTCATCGAGAGGGGGGAGACGCATCTTGGATTCACCGGTCGATAACCCCTTATTTGACCGCAGTCGTCTTTCGAGGACATGTTCTTCCGGTACCTGATCCACGGTAGCTGCGGCGGATAGGGCTACGTCGAGCGCGCTCGGGTCACGAAGCGGCCGACGAACGGTCAGGTGCCTGCTAGAGCCGTGTCCAGCGCCCGCGGCTGAGGAAGAAGCCGTGGCCTTTGAGGTTGCGGCAGGTTAGGCCGGTCTTGGCCGAGTGGCATTTGAACGGCCCATAACTCCAGGTCTTGCCGTAAGCAAGTAGCGGTGCTTTGCTCGGGTCGGGCAGCACGACGTCGCTGACGCAACCAATCCGGGCTCGCCCCGTGGCGCTGAGCGTGAGAGTCCCGCCGAAGTCGAACTCGCAGCCCTTGGGTCGGGACGGCTTC
Organism: Thermoleophilia bacterium; assembly: GCA_017882615.1. Lineage (GTDB taxonomy): Bacteria > Actinomycetota > Thermoleophilia > Gaiellales > Gaiellaceae > Fen-549. The sequence continues at coordinate 20,017 of JADGPD010000020.1, read as the reverse complement.
GGCTTGAGACCGCTCGAGATGTCACAGCGCAGCCAGGCCGGTTGGGATCCCGTATAGGCGCCGCAAACGATATTCCGAGAGGGAGTTTGAAAGCCCTTCAGTCCTGAAGACGAGGAAGCGGACGCCGATCCCGCGAGAACGACCAGAGCGACCGCGACGACGAGCGAATACCTCACCCAAGCGATGATAGGCGTGCTCGGCATTTCGCGCGAGCGAAATCGAGCCAGGGCGCCGGCTCGGGGTCGAACTGATCGAGCTCAGCTCTTGCTCTGACTCGGTTTGAGCTGTGATTGAACGCTTTCGAGCTGGTGCTCGATGCCGCCGACGATCAGGTCGAGGGCGAACTCGAAGGCCCAGTCGGCGTCATGGCACTCACTGAAGTAGGGGAGCGACTCGAGCAGATTCGGGAATTGATCGGCGGGGAGAAGCGCGAGCTTGGCCGTGGCTTCGTGGGAATGAGGAGTTCCCGGCTTGAACGGGCAAAGCTGCGGTCCGCCGCCTATCTCCAGTACGACCAGCCCGAGGATGAAACGCTCGCACTCGCTCTCGATCAGGGCGGCTTCCTGCGGCCGGAAGCCGGCGCGCTTGAGAACGCCGAGCACGACCTCGACGACGCGGGCTCCGTTTTGGGATATCTCGGCGGGCTTGGACGAGAAGAGCGACGTAACCGTCGGGTGGGTGAGGAGCAGGCGCCGGAAGGAGCGACCCAGGGCCTTGATCTCCTCGCGCCAGTCGCCCTCGCCCTCCGCCGGTAGCTCGAACTCCTCGAAGGCGCGATCGGCGATTGCGGCCAGTAGGCCTTCCTTGCTGTCCACGTAGCGGTAGAGCGCCATTGGAGTTACGCCAAGCTCGCGTGCCAACCGGCGCAGGCTGACGGCGTCCACGCCTTCTCTGTCGCCGAGGGCCAGGGCCGCGTCGATCACGGCTCGCCGCGACAGCGTCTTTCGCTCATTGTGCAGTTCGGTTGCCACAGTGTTTGACAGTCTAGTCGCTCGTGTATACGGTGTCGATCTACGCCGTACACCTACGGCGTATACAGGAACATATATCTCAAACTCGGGAGGTACGGCGCCGTGACCAGATCGAAGCAAGGCTTGACGGAGAGACTGGCGCGCACGTGCTCCGAGCATCCGTGGCGGACGCTGGGGCTGTGGGGAATCGCGGTCGTCGCCGCGCTCGCGCTGACCGCGACCTCGCTGCGTGGGCTGAGCTCCCAGGGCTTCGTTTCGGGGAAGCCGGAATCGACCAGAGCGGCCGACCTGATCGCGAACGCGTTCCCGCCGACTCCCGCCGACCTCAAGCGCCAGTTCAGCGACATCATCGTCGTCCAGTCCGCCCGCTATGGCGTCGATACCCCCCAGTTCCGCGCCGTCGTCGCGAAGCTTTCGCGCCAGAGCAAGGCAACAGGGAAGGTACTCAACCTGCGCAGCTATCTAACAGACGGGCGCACGCTCGTCTCGCGCGACGGGCACGCGACCGTCATCCAGGTCCTGGTCAACACCGACAAGGCGATCGTGCCGGTGGTCTCGCTGGTGAAGAAGGCGAACGGGCAGGCCGGCTTCGCGGTGGCGATCACCGGCGACCACACCGTGGGAAGCGATTTCGCGGCTGTCTCGCAGCACGATCTCGAGCAGGGCGAGCTGGCGCTCGGGCTGCCGGCCGCGATGGTGGTGCTGCTACTCGTCTTCGGTGCGGTCGTGGCGGGACTTGTGCCGCTACTGATGGCGCTGGTCTCGATCGCCGTGGGGATGGGCATCGTCTCGGCGCTCTCGCTTCAGTTCGGCTTTTCGGTCTTCATCGTGAACATGCTCACCGGGATGGGGCTCGCGCTGGGGATCGACTACTCGTTGTTCGTCCTTTCCCGCTATCGCGAGGAACGCGCCGTCGGCACGGTCAAAGAGGCGGCGATCCGGGCCGCGGGTGCGACGGCGAGCAGGGCGGTCACCTTCAGCGGCGGAACCTTCGTGATCGCGTTGTCCGGCATGTTCCTGCTGCAGACCACGGTGCTGCGCAGCCTCGCCGCCGGCGCGATCATCGTCGGCATCGTCTCGGTCGCCGCGGCGCTGACGCTGCTGCCGGCCGTGCTCGGCCTGCTAGGCGACCACGTGAATGCGCTGCGCGTCCCGATCATCGGGCGCAATATCGGCCGCACCGACACCGCCGAGGGGCGCTTCTGGCAGAGAATCGTCGAGGCGGTCCTGCGCCGCCCGGTGCTCAGCTTGGTCGTGGCCGCCGGCGCCATGCTGGCGATCGCGAGCCCGACGCTCGGGCTTCACGTGGGCGAGAACGGCGTCAACACCCTCCCCAACCGCCTGCCTTCGAAGCAGGGCTTCGTTGCGCTTCAACGCGAGTTCCCGGCACAGAGCCCCTACCCGGCGCAGATCGTCATGTCGGGCGGGAACGCCGCGGCTCGGGCCGACCTCGTCAAGCTGCAAAAGCGACTCGCCGCCGATCCTCGCTTCGCTACCGGCGCGATCACGACCTCGCCGGTACGCAGCGACGTATCGCTGCTCGAGGTGCCCGTGCGCGGCGTTGCGAGCAGTGACGGAGCGATCAGGGCGCTACGCGACCTGCACAACCGCATCATCCCCGAGCTGTTCGCGGGGAGCGGGGCAAACGTGCTGGTGGGAGGCCGAACGGCGCTGTATTCCGACTACTTCAACGCGGTCACCAATCCGACCCCGATCGTCCTCGCTCTGGTGCTCGGGTTCAGTTTCATCCTGCTCACGATCGCATTCCGCTCGATCGTCGTCGCGCTGGTCTCGATTCTGCTCGACCTGCTCTCGGTCGGGGCAGCCTACGGCGTGCTCACGCTCGTCTTCTTGCACGGCTACGGCGCTCACCTGCTCGGTTTCCAGCACGTGCCTGTGATCGACGCCTGGGTGCCGCTGTTCCTCTTCTCGGTGCTGTTCGGGCTCTCGATGGACTACCAGGTCTTCCTGATGAGCCGGATCAGGGAGCGCTTCGACCAGACCGGCTCGACGCGCGACGCCGTCAGCGGGGGAGTGGCCTCGACGGCCCGAATCATCACCGGCGCTGCGCTGATCATCATCGCTGTGTTCTCGGGCTTCGCCAGCGGCGAGATGGTGGCCTTCCAGCAGATGGGCTTCGGCGTGGCGGTTGCGCTCTTCCTCGACGCCACGGTCGTTCGCTCGGTGGTGCTCCCGAGTGTGCTCAGCCTGCTCGGCGACAGGTGCTGGTACCTGCCGGGCTGGCTCAGTTGGCTACCGCGAGTCGAGGTCTCGCGCCACCCGCAGGCCGCGCTTTCGCCAGACGCCGGCTGAGGCCGCTAGGGGATGCCGATGACTTCGACCGGAGTCGAGCTGTAGTCGAGCGCGCCGACGCCGAGCTCGCCGGCGGCGTTGTCGCCCCAGCACCTGACTGAGCCGCTGGTGAGCAGGGCACAGCTGTGCGAGGCGCCGGCGCTGACCTCTAGCGCTCCCGTGATGCCGGCCACCGCGACCGGGCTGGAGCTGTTGGTGGTCGAACCGTTGCCCAGCTTGCCCTTGCTGGCGTCGCCCCAGCAGTCGACGGCGCCCGTGGAGAGGACGGCGCAGCTGTTCGACGAGCCGGCGCTGAGAGAGAGGGCGCCAGTGATGGTGCTTACCGCGACCGGGCTGGAGCTGGCGGTGGTGGAGCCGTTCCCGAGCTGGCCGGCGGAGTTGCCGCCCCAGCATTTGATCGTCCCGTCGGCGAGCAGAGCGCAACTGTGGTCGAAACCGGCGGCGATGGCCTTCGCGGCCATTCCCAGGCCTGTGACCGCGACCGGAGTCGAGCTGTTCGTGGTGGAGCCGTTACCGAGCTGGCCGGCGGAGTTGCTACCCCAGCACTGAACCGTTCCGTCGGTGATGAGCGCGCAACTGTGCGCGAAGCCGGCGGCGATGCCCTTGACTGTCGAAGTTAGACCACTGACCGCGACCGGAGTCGAGCTGTTCGCGGTGGAGCCGTTCCCGAGCTGGCCGGCGGAGTTGCCGCCCCAGCACTGAACCGTTCCGTCGGTGAGCAGCGCGCAGCCGTGCGAGGAGCCCGCAGCAACCGTCTTGGCAGTCGTCGTGAGGCCCGTGACCGTGACCGGGGTCGAGCTGCTCGTGGTGGAGCCGTTGCCGAGCTGGCCGGCGGCGTTGTCACCCCAGCAGGAGGTCGCGCCCGTGGAGATGACGGCGCAGCTGTACGCCGACCCGGCGGCGATCACGCCGGCGCCGGTGAGGGTGCCCACCGGAACGGGCGTAGAGCTCGAGGTAGTCGTGCCGTTGCCGAGCTGGCCTGCAGCGTTGCTGCCCCAGCAGTCGACCGTGCCGTTGGAGAGCAAAGCGCAGCTGTGCGCGGCGCCCGCGGCGATCGCGCTGGCGCTTGTGAGCACCGCGGCGACGGGTGCCGCGCTGAAGTTCTGGCCGCCGCTTCCCAGCTGGCCCGCGTCGTTATTGCCCCAGCACTTGATCTTTCTGTCTGAAACGAGCGCGCAGGCGTGAGCCTCGTCAGCGGCGCCGGCGCTTGTGTCGATAGCGACCGCCGCGGATATTCCGTTCACCGCGACGGGAGTCGAGCTGTCGGTGGTGGAGCCGTTGCCGAGCTGACCGTCGGCGTTCTTGCCCCAGCAGCTGATCTGCTTGCTGGAGAGCCGAGCACAGGCGAAGCCGCTGCCGGCGCTGACGGAGGTGGCGGTCGAGAGGCCCTTGACCGTAACGGGCGTGGACTTGAAATCGATTCCGCTCGCGTCCGCGTGGCCGTGAGTCGCCACTCCGTCGCCCAGCGCTCCACCGTCGCCACGGCCCCAGCACTTGATCGTGTGGTTGGAGAGAACGGCGCAGCTGAGGTCGTTGCCGGCGCTGATCGAGATGGCCGTTTTAATTCCGCTCACCGTCACAGGCTTACCGCTGTTGGACGTCTTGCCGTTGCCGAGCTGGCCGAAGTGGTTGTTGCCCCAGCAGGCGACCTTGCCGCCCGCGAGCACGGCGCAGCTGTGGCGGTAGCCGGCGCTGATCGAAGTCGCCCTTATTCCATTGACATTGATCGGGACCGGGTTCGAGCCCTTGCTGCCCCCGACGTCACCGGAGTTGTTGCGGCCCCAGCACCTGACCGTCCCACCGCTCAGCAGAGCGCAGGAATGGTCGAAGCCGGCGCTGACGGCTACCGCGAACACGATCCCGCTGACCGTGACCGGAACGGAGCTGAGGCTTGGAGACATCAGACCGCTGCCGAGCTTGCCGTTGGCGTTGTCGCCCCAGCACTTGACCACACCGACCGGAACGAGGGTGCAGGTATTGAATCCTTCGCTCGAGACGGCCTTGGCTTGTTTGATCCCGTTCGCCAGGACGGGAGTGGGGCTGGCGCTGGTCGTGCGGTTGCCGAGCTGACCCTTGGAGTTGTCGCCCCAGCACTCGACCTTGCTGTCCGAGAGGAGCGCACAGCTCTGCTTGTCCGCGGCGGCGACCGGAACGGTCGTCGTGTTGAGGGCCTTGACGACATCGAACTGCAGCGTGGTGCTAGTTCCGCCGGCGCTGAGCTCGATGCGATAGTGGCCGAGCGTGGCTTTTCGCCTGGGGAAGAAACTACCGACTTTTATATTGCGGCTGCCCGAGAAGCTGCCCCGGAGCCTGACGCTTCTTACCGTTTGCCAGCCCGATCTCGTCTTGCGCGAAACGCGGTAACTGAAGCTCGCGCTCCTACTGGAAAAGCGATAGAGGAGCCGGGCCGAGTTGACCTCGCCGGGCGAGAAGGACGGCTCGGTCAGACTGGCGCTGATCCTGACGCTCCGGGCAGCCTGCGAGGTGGCGCTGGCAGCCGCCGCGGCCGAAACGCCGACGACCAACGTCAGAGCAAGCAGTCCGCCGAGCACCGAACAGGTGATCGGACGATGGGCACGCATTGGGCGGCATCATAACCCGGCGAGCGAAGAGTCGGCTGTGAGGAGTGCAAGCGTTACGTAAATTCAGACCCGGCTTCTAGCGCCCCAGCAGGCGATTGCGCCGTCTCCGGGGTTTGCCGGCCGGGCGCCCGGCCGGCGCCTTCGGTCCTCTGCCGCCTTCGGGCGCGGGCTCGAGATGAGTAGTCACCGAGGAGTGCGGCAGAGCGGTTTCGACGTCTCGCTCGATCTGCTCGAGTAACACGTGACCGCGCCCAACCGTCCAGCCGCTGGGGACGAGCACCTTGAACGAGACAAACGAGCGGCGGCCCGCTCGGCGAGTCTGCAACTCCTTGAAGGCGATCCCGTCTTCGCGGTATGGCGCGAGCGCCGTTTCGACCTTGGCCAGCTCCTCGGGCGGCAACGATCGATCCATCAGCCCCGCGCCCGAGCGGCGGATCAGGCGCACGCCGGTGAAGACGATGTTGAGCGCGACCGCGATGGCGACGATCGGATCGAGCGGGTGCCAGCCGCTGACCGCCACCGCGATCACGCCGATCACGACGCCAGCGGAGGTGACGACATCCGTCATCAGGTGGCGCCCGTCGGCCTCGAGGGTGATCGAGCGATGCCGTCGCCCGGCCCGGATCAACGTCATGGCGACGCCCAGGTTGACGAGCGAGGCTCCGACCGAGACCGCCAGCCCGGGCCCGACCGACTCCAGTCCGGCCGGATGAAGCAACCGCTGCACCGCCACGAACACGATCGAGACGGCCGCGCCGAGAATGAACATTCCCTCGGCGCCGGCGGCGAAGTACTCGGCCTTCTCGTGCCCGAAGACGTGCTCCTTGTCGGGCGGAAGCGTCGCCCAGCGGATCATGGTCAGCGCCACGATCGCCGCCAGTAGGTTGACCAGCGACTCGACCGCGTCCGAGAGCAGGCCAACCGACCCGGTCAGCCGCCAGGCCACGGTCTTCAGCGTGATCGTCACCAGAGCAGCGGCGATCGACAGCCACATCAGGCGGGTCAGAAAGGTGCGCTCGGAGGTGCCGGTCATCTCGCGAGGGAGCGTAGCGGGCTGCCCGGTAGGGCAGCGAGTATCAGGCACCGTTTAGTGATCACGCGGCGGCGGGCCATGTTCAGCGGGTCTTAACTCCGATTCGAGCTTCTAGAGCTTCTTCGCTGTCCAGGTCGTTTTCAACTGGCAGGCACCGAAGTCCAGTAGCCCGGTCGAGGCGATCTTACGCCGCTGAGCTGCGGGTTGATAGCTGTTTGCCCCGAGATCGCCCGTCGACGGCGAAAGCGGTAGTGGAGCGGCCTAGCGTCGTCTTTCCTTTCGCTCGCGAGGAGGTCGGTCGCCTGAGTTTCAAGCTGCGCTTGTCGAGTGGGAGAGCGGGCGCTTAACCTAGAGCGATGAAGATCGCGGTCGTCGGCGCCGGCTCGACCTACACGCCCGAGCTCGTCTCCTGCCTGGAGCGCGAGCGGGAGTGGATCGAGGTGAGCGAGCTTGCCTTGCAGGACATCGATTCCGGGCGTCTCGAGGTTGTCGGCGGGCTGGCCGGGAGGATGCTCGCGCGCCAGGGCTTCGCCGGGCGGCTGACCATCACGGGCGATCTCGATCGCGCGCTGGACGGGGCCGATTTCGTGCTGATACAGATCCGCGTCGGCGGGCAGGAGGCACGCTTGAGCGACGAGACGGTGCCGCTTCCGTTCGGCTGCATCGGCCAGGAGACGACCGGCGCCGGAGGCTTTGCCAAGGCGCTTCGCACCATTCCCGTCGTGCTCGAGATCGCGGAGCGAGCCGCCGCGCGAGCGTCCGACAAAGCCTGGATCGTCGACTTCACCAACCCGGTCGGGATCGTCACCCGGGCGCTCGTCGACGCCGGCCACCGGGCGATCGGCCTGTGCAACGTCTCGATCACGCTGCAGCGCCTGTTCGCCCGCCTGCTCGCGGTCGCGCCCGAGCGGATTGTCGTCGAGCAGGTCGGTCTCAATCACCTGACCTGGGTTCGCGCCGTGCGCCTGGACGGCGCCGACGTGTTGCCCGCGCTGCTCGCGTCGCACGGCGATGAGATTGCAGAGGAGATCGAGCTGCCGCGGCGCCTGCTCGACGAGCTCGGCGCTGTTCCCTCCTACTACCTGCGCTACTTCTACCTGCACGACCAGGTGCTGGCCGAACAGCAGCGGGGCAGGCCGCGCGCGCTCGAGGTGGCCGAGGTCGAGCGCGAGCTGCTTGGGATGTACGCCGACCCCGATCTTGCTGACAAGCCAACCCTGCTCGAACAGCGAGGCGGCGCGTTCTACAGCGAGGCGGCGACAGGGCTGATCTCCTCGCTCGTCGCGGGCAGCGGCGACGTTCACGTTGTGGACGTGCGAAACGGGGGCGCACTCGCCGGACTCGCCGACGACGACGTTGTGGAACTACCGGCGCGGATCGGCCCGGACGGCGCCACGCCGCTTGCACAGGAGCCGCTGGCTCCGGAGTCGCTCGGGCTGGTTCAGCACGTGGCGGCCTACGAGCGTCTGACCGTTCAGGCGGCGATCACGGGCGATCGCGCCGTCGCGCGCAGAGCCTTGCTCGCGCACCCCTTGATCGGGCAGCTACCGCTGGCCGAGGAGCTGCTGGAGCGCCTGCTCGAGGCGGGCGCCCCGCATCTGCCGCAGTTCTCCCGGGGAAGCGAGCGGTGAGCAAACAGCTGATTCTGGCCGTGGACGGCGGCGGCTCGAAGACCGATCTGGCACTCGCGCGCGTGGACGGGTCGCTGCTTTCGCTGGTGCGCGGCCCCGTCTCCTCGCCGCAGATGCTCGGCGTTCGGGGCTGCCTCGAGACGCTCGGGACGCTCGTCGAGCGCGCCTGTCTGGGAGCCGGTCTCTTCCCGGCGCCCAAGCCGGTGGCCGAGCTGGCCCAGATCTCGCTTTCCGGTCTCGACTACCCAGCCGAGGAGGACACGCTGCTTGCGCTGGCGGCCGACCGCGGCTGGGCCGAGAGGATGCTCGTCGGCAACGACACCTTCGCGGTGCTGCGCGCCGGCACCGATAGCGGCTGTGGCGTCGCCGTCGTCTGCGGCTCGGGCATCAACTGCGTTGGGGTGGCGCCGGACGGCCGTAGCGTCCGCTTCGCGGCGATCGGCGAGATCAGCGGCGAGTGGGGCGGAGGCTTCGACGTCGGTCTGGCCGCGCTCGGCGCTGCGGTGCGAAGCGAGGACGGACGCGGGCCGAAGACAGAGCTGGAAGAGAAGGTGCCGGCCCACTTCGGTCTGACAAGGCCGCTCGAAGTGACCGAGGCGATCCATTTCGAGCGGATCGCGCGGGAGCGCCTGGGCGAGCTGGCGGCGCTCGTGCTGGAAGCGGCGGCGAGCGATTCGGCCGCCGCGGCGATCGTCGATCGTCTTGCCGTAGAGGTCGTCGCCTTCGCCCGCGCGGCGCTGGTGCGCCTGGAGCTGACGGGTGAGCCGGTGGAGGTGCTGTTGGGCGGCGGTCTGTTTCAGGCGCGAAACGCCCGCCTGCTCGACGGGATCGAAGCGGGCCTGAGCAAGGTCGGACCGAAGATCGGCGCCCGCGTCAACGAGGCGCCGCCGATCGCGGGCGCGGCGCTGCTCGCGCTGGATGAGATCGGCGCCGGTGAGAGCGCCAAGGAGCAACTGCGGCGCGAGATCGCCGAAGCCGTCGCGCGGTTGTGACACTTAGGGCGGCTCACTCCAAATATGCGCGGCTGGTTGGAAGCGGAAAGCCGCCTATGATGCTCGCAGCGAAGACGGCATCGAGAAGTGCGCCGCGCCCTCGAGCAGCCGCCGGAGGATGTCGATGGTCGATCGGCCTCGAATGGAATTCCGCGAGATGCGCTGCCGGGCCTGCCAGCGGCTGATCAAGCCCGACACGGCACTGGCGACGAGCCTTGGCCGCCGACTGACCGCAGCCACGCGCGAGCAGTGCATCTACCGCTGCAGCTGTGGTGCTTCCTACTCCAATGCGAGAGACGAGGCAAGGCGCGTCATGATCGTGGCCAGCCCGGAACTGAACGTGCCGAGTCAAGTCCGCGCCGGACTCGCCGAGGCGCTCGGCCACTCGCTGAATCGCCGCAACCGGCGTAACAAGCAAATGAAGTTCTGTTTCGAGATGTCTGAGGACGCGGTCACCTGGACCGTCTTCCGCGGCCTCCAGCAGCAAGGGCGGCTCGACGCGCTCGCCCAGCCGCAGCACCCCGAGGGCGAGCCGGAGCTCGTCATCTGGGGCGCCCCGGTCGGAGGCGCTCGCAGCTCCGAGATCGCCTCGGCGCTCGCCGAGGTCTGCCGTTCGCTGGGCGAGAGGGCGACGGCCTTCAGCGAGCCCGACGTCGTCGTCGTCTGGCCCGAACTCGTCGTTTTCGTCGAAGCGAAGTACCAGAGCGCGAACGAGCGCAGGCAGAACTTCCACGGCTTCCCGCGCTATCTCGATCGCCGCGAGCTGTTCGCCGCCCCGCCCGAGGAGGTTGCCGCCGCCGGCTACTACGAGCTGACCCGAAACTGGCGCATCGGCACCGCTCTAGCCGAGGCGCTCGAGATTCCCGACTTCTTGCTCGTAAACCTCGGTCCGCCCGACAGGATCGAGGCGGAGGCAGAGGCGTTCGCGAGCCTGCTCAACCGCTCGGCCTCACGCGACTTCGTCTTCTGGAGCTGGAGCGACATTCTCGAGGCCGCGGCGCCGATCGAGCCGTGGCTCGATCGCTATGCGTCCGAGCGGCACAGGCTCCTGTACTGGCGCTGAGACTGCCGGGCGGGAATGGCAGAGTGAATTAACCCTCGGCTCCGCCCAGACTCACCCGAATCTCCTCAATCGCAGCCCGTTCCGCATCGCTCACGCTCTCCGTGCCTTCTCGATGCGCGCCCGCGACCTTGTCCGCCAGCGTGAGAACGAAGCGCCGGTAGTCCTCAACCTCCTGCGCCGTCGCCTTTCGCTCCAGCAGCTCGACCGCGTCCTTCAGGTGCTTCAGCCCGGCCTGCTTGAGCTCCTCGACCGAGTGGAAGTGCGTGTGGTCTCGCTCGGGCTTGGCCGCGACGATCTCGTCAAGTAACTCGCTCTCGCCGTGTTCGTGACGCGCCTCGGCGTAGGCCCGTCCTATCGCCATCGTCTCGCGCAGCATTCCTCCGCGCTGTGCGGTGACCACGATCAGGCCGGCACTCGGCGGCCCCTCGAGAATCAATTTCCACTCCTCGGCTGTGAAGTCGGCCTTGCTCGTCATTCTTCTTTCCTCCCCACGTTCGACGACCCAATCCTCTTACCCAAGAAAGAACATCGAACTCCGGCGCAGGCGGGGGGCGAGGGATCCTCGGGTTCGCGGAGACCGCTAGTCGGCGACGATCACGTCGCAACCGGCCTCACGCTTGACCTCGGCGGCGACGTCGGCGCCGAGCAGCCGGCTCAGCAGCGAGTGGTGATGGGAACCGAGCACAACGAGCGTCGCCTCACGGCTGCGAGCGACGTCGATGATCGTGCTGCTCGGGTCGCCGGCTGTCCAGACGAAATCGGCGCTTAGGCCCTCGGCCTCGATCTTCTGCCGTGCATGAGCGAACGCCACTTGGATTTCCGGCGGCTCGACGAGCGGAAGCATTCCGGCGGGGCTGCCGTCGAGGGCCCCGCGGCTCTGTGGCCCTTCAGGATTCACAAGCGTCTCGGCGATCCCGACTACCACGAGTTGGCCATGCGAGGCCTTCGCCTCCGCGATCGCGCGCTCCAGCGCTCGGGTTGCGGGTTCCTTGTCGTCGTATCCGACCACGATCGCTTTGCTCATGTATAGAGCATCGCACAAGTCGGGTGGAGCTCGGCGTGATCGCTGCTCAAGAGCGCGCGTCCTCCGCTCTCACGCGGCGAGCGAGCCCAGTAACGGCCTACGGCTCGGCTACCCTTCAGGCGGAGTCATTCAACGGCCGGAGGCGACGATGAAGGGTTCGGAGAAGCCGAAGAAGCTGGCGAAGAAGGTAGCGCAGAAGACGCTCAAGGAGAAGCGCGCCGAGAAGCGGGCGAATAAGTAGCCCGGCTGAGGCCGTTGCCATCGCTACTGCAGGAACGCCGCGCGCTCGCCTCGGACGAGCTGATTTGCCACGCGGCGGGACTCTCGCGCGCGCCGGTTGATCCCCCTTACGGGTCATGAACCTGCTCCAATACGTGGCGAACATGTGGAGTAACGCGTAGCGGCAGTCCCAATAACGCGTATTGCGGCATTTCTAGGAGAAGTCACAACCAGGTCGTCTCGACTGCCCGCACGCGCGGGCTGCCGGGTATGTCCTCAAGGTTCGAAGGAGATTGAGCTGATGCGCCCCATTCGTAGCTGCGCGACTGCGGTCGTCGCTGGAACGCTGTTCTTGATCGTCGCGGGGACGGCGAACGCGGCGACGGTCTACAACAACATCCCGAGTTCGCTGGCGGGGAACTATCCAAGCGTCGGCTTCGAGGCGACCTCGACTGCGGAGTTCGGCGGCCAGGTCGAGCTGGCCGCGGGTGATCGCACCAACCCGGTGGTAAAGGTGACGATGAGTAGTTGGGGCTGTGAGAACGGAGGCGGCACCACCTGCGCCACGACGCAGGGCGCGGTGTTCAGCCTGCCGATCACGCTCAACCTTTATGCGGTCAACTCCGACAACTCGCTCGGCGAGCTGCTCGCGACCGACACGCAGACCTTCAAGATTCCGTATCGGCCCTCGGCCGATCCCACCAACTGTGGGGTCGGGAGCAGCCGGTGGTTCGACGGAACATCCTGTTACAGCGGATTTGCGAACAACATCAGCTGGGACCTGGGAGGTCATAACCTGACCTTGCCCGACAAGGTGATTGTGGGCGTCATGTACAACACGACCCACCGCGGTTACGACCCGATCGGCGAAGCCGCTCCCTGTTACACAGCTTCGGGCGGCTGCGGCTACAACTCGCTCAATGTGGCGGTCGTTCCCAACGCTCCCTTCGTGGGCATCGACCCGCTACCCGACGCCGCCTATCTCAGCTCCACCTGGAGCGGGGCTTACGGCGACGGTGGGCTCGCCCAGAACATCTTCAGGCTTGACAGCGTCGGTTGGACAGCCTTGCGGCCAGCGATCCAGATCGACACCTTCCCGCTGCAAACGGGCCCCACGGGCGCGACCGGCCCCGCGGGCGCGACTGGCGCTACGGGTTCGTCAGGAGCCACAGGCTCAACCGGGGCTACGGGCTCAACCGGGGCTACGGGCTCAACCGGCGCTACGGGCTCAACCGGCGCTACGGGCCCAGCCGGTCCTGCTGGAGCCGACGGCACAAACGCGGTCGCCACCCCCGCTGTCGCCGTTTCGCGCCCGAACACGAAGCTGATCAGGGCGAAGATCCGCCTCGCGACGCACGCGGTGACATTCAACTTCAAGGGCAGCGGCGGCAAGGGCAAGCTCAGCTTCCAGTGCCGGCTGGACGCGAAGAAGTTCACTACCTGCCGCTCGGGCAAGACCTACAAGAACTTGAAGCCCGGCAAGCACGTCTTCCAGGTGCGGGCCAAGGACGCGAGCGGCAAGCTCGATCTCACTCCCGTGACGAAGAACTTCGTGATCTAACGTTGCTGAAGGCCGGGTACAGTGCAGTGAGCGTCTCGTCTCGGGCGTCCGGGGCGAGGCGCTCATGCCGCATCTTCGGGCCTCGCGGCACTTGCTCCGTCCGGCCGCCCGCCTTTCACCTCCACAAACCCCCTGCATAGCGTTACGCTCCCGGCCACAAGATGCGCAAGACCGCAACAGCGACGAAGTCCCTCGACGGACACCAGCTCTTCGAGGCGCTCCTATCCGGGCTGCACATGGTTCAGCGCAAGCAGGACTACCTGAACCGGATCAACGTCTATCCGGTGCCCGACGGCGACACCGGCACCAACATCGCCGCGACGCTCTCATACGCGCTCGAGACGGCGGAGGTCTCCGATTCGGCGGGGGAGACGATGTCCTCGATCGCCGACGCCGCCCTGGTTGGAGCGCGCGGTAACTCGGGCATCATCTTCGCCCAGTTCCTGAGCGGCCTCTCGGAGGCCATGCGCGACGCGCAGAGCGTGGCCAAGGAGCGCTTCGTCCAAGCCGCCGAAGTTGCCCGCAGCCGCGCCTACGAGGCCGTCACGCGTCCCAAAGAGGGAACGATACTCACGGTCATGCACGCCTGGGCCGAGGCGCTGCACCGCGAGGCCGATTCCGCCCAGTCGATCGCCGAGCTGCTACGCAAGGCCGGACCGGCGCTGTCCGAAGCGTTGGAGAAGACGCGCTACATGCTTCCCCAGCTGACGGCGGCCGGGGTGGTCGACGCGGGGGCGAGCGGTTTCGTGGAATTCATCGCCGGCGCCGAGCGCTTCGTCAACGGCAAGGTCAAGGCGCCGTTTCTGGCGCGCAAGATCGGCTCGCACAAGCTCTCCTTCGGCGACAAGATCGAGCTGCACGAAAGCGGTGAGGTTCGTTTCCGCTACTGCACGGAGGCGCTGATCGCCGCTGAGACGATCGATCGCGAGGCGCTCCGCACGAGCCTCACTCCCTTCGGCGACAGTCTGATCGTGGCCGGTAGCGGCGAGCGGGCGCGCATCCACATCCATACCGATCAACCGGCGGCGGTGTTCGCCTCGCTGACCTCGGCCGGGCGCGTCGTGCAGCAGAAGGTCGACGACATGCTGCTGCAGTACGAGGTCGCGCACCGGCGCAAGTACCCGATCGCCATCGTCACCGACTCGACCTGCGACCTGCCGCGTGAGCTGATCGATCGCTACCAGATCCAGATCGTGCCGCTGCACCTGATTTTCGGTGAGAGGGAGTTCCTCGACAAGCTGACGATCGACTCGGAGCAGTTCTTCGATCTGGCCGATCGCTCGTCCGGATCCGAGTTCCCGACCTCGTCGCAACCCGCGACCGGCTTGTTCAATCGCACCTTCTCCTATCTCTCGACCTACTACGACTCGATCATCGCCATCAATGTCGCCGGCGCCCTGAGCGGAACCGTGAGCTCGGGCGAGCGTGCGGCGGAGGCGGTCGGCGGCAAGAAGAAGATCTCGGTGCTCGATTCCCGCCAGGTCTCCAGCTCGCTCGGCCTGGTCGTCCTGCGCGCGGCCGAGGCGCTCGAGGCGGGCAAGAGCCACGACGAGATCGTGAGCGAGGTGGAGAGCTACAGTCGCAAGGCCGAGCTTCTGGTCAGCGTGCACACGCTCGAGTACTTCGTCAGGGGAGGAAGGGTCAAGCCGATGGCGGGCCGGGTCGGCAAGCTGCTCAACCTGAAGCCGATCATCACGCTCGACGCCGAGGGTAACGCGATCACCATCAAGGCCTTCAGCGTGCGCCAGAACGTCGCCAAGATCGTCAAGATGATCGAGCGCCGGCACGCCGAAAGCCCGCTTCGCTACTACGCGGTCGTGCACGGCTCCAACCCCGAGGGCGCGCGCGAGCTGGCCGCCAAGATCGAGCAGGCGATCGGGCTTCCGCCGCTCTACATCGAGGAGATCTCGCCGGTGCTCGCCCTGCACGCCGGCCGCGGCACGGTCGCCGTCGCCACGATGCAGGAATAGCGGCGTCCGGGCTAGTCGCGAGGCGGCAGAGGCACGAGGATGCTCGTCCGCCGTTTGTACTCGCGATAGGCAGGATCGGCGCCGTACTTGGCCTCGGCGCTTCGCTCCAGCAGCGGAATCCCACTCACGAACAGCAGTAGCAGGGTGAGGAACGCCGGCCCGATCGCCACGGCGAAGGCCACCCCGTCGAGGAAGGGCACGGCGTAGACGAAAAGCCCCCACCAGACGAGCATCTCGCCGAAGTAGTTCGGGTGGCGGGAGTATTTCCACAACCCGCTCGAGATGAAGCGCTCGCGGTTCTTCGCCGTTCCCTTGAAGGCCGATTTCTGGGCGTCGCCGACGGTTTCGATTGCGAGCCCGACGAACCAGATCGCGATTCCGGCGATCGCCCATAGACCGAAGCCCGGAACGCCGCCTCGACCGAGCAAGTAGGAGACCGGAAGCATGATCACGGTGACGGAAACCGCCTGCAAAAACCAGAAACGGGCAAAGCGAAGCGGCCTGTCGCGCAGCTCGTCGAAGCGATGGTCGACCTTGATTTGAAGGATGCGACCGAACAAGTAGCCGCCCAGCCTGAGCGCCCAGAGCAGGACCATGAGCGAGGCCGCCAGCTGAACTGGCTTGTGCGCTCCCATGTCCGGAAGCGCCAGCGCCAGCACGGCGAACGAGAGGCTGTATGAGAGGTCGGTGACCAGGTCGGTCTTGTGGATAGCCGCGAAGACGAAGAAGACCGCGTTCACGCCCAGGGCGACCAGGAACGAGACGTCGATCGCGTTCATCCGGTCAGCAACCCCTTCCCGTGGTGTTCGCCTGTCGCCAACTTCGCCCGACGCCCGAATGCCCCTTCCAGAGCATCGCCCGTGCGAGCTCCTACTTTATGACGCGCGCGCTCTTTATCCCAGGCATAGCTCCGTCCGCTTTACTTCTGGAGATGGATGCGCACCACACGCCCCCAGCGACAACCGGGCCGAGCAACCGACCACCCGAGCCTCCGGCGATTCCGAAGTACTTGACCCGGCGCTCGGCACTTGTGATGGCGATCGGCTTCGGCGTGATCCTCTTGATCGCCCTGGCCCGGTTCGGCGGCGCCACCGCCACGATCAGCGCCAAAGGCGTGGGGCCGCTCCTTATCGGCAAGTCGACGAGAACCCAGGTGCAGAACTTCGGCTTGGGGCCCGAGACCTTCTGGTTCACTCAGAAGGGCAATCCGCCGGTTCACTTCAAGGGCGAGCTGTGGCAGTACAAGTGTGTCGGCCAGAGCACGCTTTTCGGAGTGACGTGCCGCACGCTCTACGGGATCACGAACGGGCACCTGGCGACGGTTGTGACCAACAACCCGCGCTTTTTCACCGCCGGCGGCACACGCCCGGGAACAACGTTTCCGCAGGCGCGCAAGCACGATCGGGCCAAGTGGTCGGGCTGGAACGTCAAGTGCCCGCACCTGACTTTGCCCTCGCCCAAGGGCGTCAGCTTTTTCGCTTCGGTCGAAAGAATCACGGGCTTTCCGGAAGGCGTCGTCAGCGGTTTCTACCTGAGCGCGACGCCGTCCTCGTTCCCGTATTGCAGCGGTGCGCTCGCGCCGTAGGCGTGACCTTCGAGCGGACGATCGACACGGCCGGCCCTCCCGAGGCGCCTCGACGGGTCGCGGCGGCGCGTCCTCGCCGAGCGCGGGTGGTCGAAGGAGGAGGCGCGAAGCGCCGGCTCGTACTACCTTGTGCGCATCGGTTATTGAGCTCGACCGTATTGCGATGAGTCCACAACTCCTCCAGACAGCTCCTTCGGACGGTCTCCGGCGATGACGTCGCTCGGCCCGGAAGAGCGACGCTTGCGGCGCGAGGCGAAGCGCCGGCGCATTCGCCGCCGCCGAATCGGGGCGCTCGCCTTCGTCGCCTTCGCCTCTCTGGCCTTCGTCGCCGGGCTCGTAGCCAGCGGCGCTCTGGGCGGACGCGAGGCCGCCGCGGCCGGATCGACCACGACCGAGACAACCGGCACACAGACGAGCGAGACGACCACGGCTGCCACGACCACGGCTGCCACGACCACGGCTGCCACGACCACTGCGGCCACGACCACGCGAGCTACGACTACGAAAGCGGAGACGCCGCCGCGCGGGCGGCTGGGAAGCGGCAGCGCGGTCACGCTCGCCTTTGGCGGTGACGTCCACTTCGAGGGCATCGTGCGCAGCAAGCTGGATGCCAGCCCGACCTCCGTTATGGCGGCGATCGCGCCGGTGTTCAAGAAAGCCGATCTCGCCATGGTCAACCTCGAGACCACCGTCAGCTACCGCGGCGCGCCGACTCCCGGCAAGACGTACACCTTTCGCGCTCCGCCGTCGGCCTTTCGCGCGCTCAAAGCCGGCAACGTCGATCTGGCCACGGTCGCCAACAACCACGGCATCGACTACGGCATGACGTCCTTCCTCGACACGCTCCGCTACGCCAAGAGCTACCGGTTCCCGCTCGTCGGTGGCGGGCGCAACGCCGCCCAGGCCTATGCCCCCTACCGGACCACGATCAAGGGCCAGCGGATTGCGATCCTGGGCGCCAGCCAGGTGATCGACTCCAACCTGATCTCATCCTGGACAGCCGGCGTGGGCAAGCCTGGAATTGCCTCCGCCTACGACGTCGGACGCCTTACCGCCGCGGTCAGGGCCGCACGGAAGAAGGCCGACACGGTCGTCGTCTACCTCCATTTCGGCGAAGAACGGCACCCCTGCCCCAGCAGCATGCAGGTCTCGATCGCCCGCAGCCTGATCGCGGCCGGCGCCGATATCGTCGTCGGCTCGCACGCCCATCAGCAGCAGGGCGGCGGCCGGCTGGGCCGGGCCTTCGTCGACTACGGGCTCGGTAACTTCGTCTGGTACTCCCAGAACAGCAGCGCGAGCACGACCACCGGTGTGCTCGAAGTGACCGTCACCGGTCGCCGCATCGACGGCTACAAGTGGGTGCCGGCGAGAATCGTCGGCGGCTCGCCCACGCCGCTGAGCGGCAGCGCCCGCAGCGCCGGGCTTGCGAGCTGGCGCGGGCTTCGCGGCTGCACGAGCCTGAGCCGCTGACCGAGGGGGTTGTCGTTCGTAAATGCGGGTAAGTTCGCTGCGCGGCGTCCGGCCGCCGGGTACGCTTTCGGCTCGCGGATTCGAACGTGAAAGGGAGACGATCTTGAGGCACAAAAGGCTTTCCTTCGTTCTCGTCGCGACGCTCGCTATTACCGCGTCGCTCGTCGCCAGCCAAGCGGCGCCCGGCGCGACCAAGATCGTCGGCGCCAGCTCGGTCGAGGCGATGCTGCGGGGCATACCGCAGCAGGGAATCGAGCTCGGAAAGCCTGATGCGCCGGTGACTCTGGTCGAGTTTGTCGAGCCGCAGTGCCCGGGTTGCGGGATATGGGCACGGGGCGAGCTTCCCGGCCTGATCAAGCGCTACGTTCGCCCGGGCAAGATCAGGATCGAGTATCGAGGCCTGTCCTTCATCGGCCCGGACTCCAGCGGGCTGCTGACGCTCGTGCAGGCCGCGGGCCAGCAGAACAAGCTCTGGAACCTCGCCGAGCTCGAGTACGCGAACCAGGGCGCCGAGAACTCGGGCTACGCCACTCACGTCTATCTCACTGCGATCGCCAAAGCCGTTCCCGGCCTCAATGCCGACAAGGCGCTCGCGCTCACGAGCTCGGGCAGGGTCGCCGCACGAATCGAGCAGGCGAGGGTCTTTGCCCAGCAAAGCGGAGTCAACCAAACGCCCACGCTCGCAATCAGGAAGGCCGGTGACGACAAGAACCTGACGGTCCTGGCCGGCACGAGCAGTCAGGGCGTCAACAGCGCGATCAACGCCGCTCTGGCGGGGAAGCCTGTTCCGGCCAGGTCCTCGGACTTTCCGGCCTGGGCGATCGTTCTGCTGATTATGGCGGGGGTTGCTGCTCTATCGGGCGCCATCAGTATCGCCGTCCGGCTGACCAAGCGGCCTCCTGCGGCCTGAGCGCGGCTTTTCATCCTGAAATGAGTTCGTCGCGCCCGACGACTCGCCAACGCGGTATACAACGAGACACAGATGCGCCTCTACAGCACCCTGCAGCGCAAGCTCATCGAGTTGCCGCCTCCGCCGGCCAAGATCGGCATCTACGTCTGCGGCCCGACGGTCTACCAGCGCATCCACGTCGGTAACGCACGCCCCTACGTCATCTTCCTCTGGCTCAGGCGCTGGCTGACAGGCCGCGGCTATGCGGCGACGCTCGCCTCCAACATCACCGACGTCAACGACAAGATCTACACCGCCGCGCCGGGGCACAGCTCCGAGCTGGCCGAGCAAGCCACGCGCTGGTACATCGAAGACACAGATCGGCTCGGGCTGGGGCGACCGGACGCCGAGCCCAAGGCGACCGAGACGATGGACGACATCATCCGTCTGATCGCCGAGTTGGTCTCGAGCGGCCATGCCTACGAGGCCGGCGGTGACGTCTACTTCCGCGTCGCGAGCTTCGGGGACTACGGTCAGCTCTCCGGTCAGAAGCCCGACCAGATGACCGAGCAGGAGCCGAATCCGCTCAAGCAGGACGCGCGCGACTTCGCGCTCTGGAAGGCGACCAAGGAGGGCGAGGACACGAGTTGGGACTCGCCCTGGGGCAAGGGGCGGCCGGGCTGGCACATCGAGTGCTCGGCGATGGCCTCGAAG
>JADGPD010000081.1 GCA_017882615.1 Thermoleophilia bacterium | reverse complement strand
GTGGCGACGAGATCGGCGCAGTAGGCCGTCCCGGCGGTCAAGCCGGTCAGATCGACCGACACATGATGAGACGTAGCGTCGGTGAAGCCGAGCGTCTGCGGCGTGGTCGAGTGCGCCGGCGATCCCGGTGGGAAGGTGCACCACAGCGAGCTCGCCAGGTCGTATTCGACCTGATAGGTCGTCGTCTGACCGGCGGGATTCACGTCCCCGTCGACCGTCGCCGTCGTCGCCCCGGTCACCGTAGCGCTGTTCGTATTCGCGCTCGGAGCACCGGCGGTGAACGAGAACTGGCCACTGTTTCCGGTGCCCGAGCCGTTAGTGGCGACGAGATCGGCGCAGTAGCCCTCCCCGGCGTCCAAGCTGGTCAAACCGACCGACACATCATGAAATGTCGCGTCGGTGGAGCCGAGCGGCTGCGAGGCGGTCGTGTTCGTCGGCGATCCCGATGAGCCGCCGCTCGCGCACCACTCCGAGCCCGCCAGGTCGTACTCGACCTTGTAGGTCGTCGTCTGAGCGGCGGGATTCACGCTCCCGTCGACCGTCGCCGTCGTCGCCCCGGTCATCGTCGGAGAGCCGGACGTCAACACGCTCGGAGCGCCGGCGGTGAACGGGATCTGGTCGCCCTCCGCGCTGCCCGAGCTGTTGGTGGCGACGAGCTCGCCGCAGTAGTCCTCCCCGTCGCTCAAGCCGGTCAAGTTGACCGAAACATCGTGATAGTCCGTGTCGGTGGAGCCGAGGAGCTGCGGTGTGGTCGTGATCGCCGGCGACCCCGACCCGATCGTGCACCAGTCCGAGTCCGCCAGGTCGTACTCGACGTTGTAGGTCGTCGTCAGCCCGTTGGGATTCACGCTCCCGTCGACCGTCGCCGTCGTCAGCCCGGTGGGCGTCACGTCGAACGTGGACGCGCTTAGGCCACCCGAGGCCCGCGCCGCGCCGGGTACCACTACCACTAGCAAGCAGATCACGCATATGCCGAAAAGAGCGCGAACGAGACGCATCATCAGAACCTCCGCATCCGCCGACAGAACGAGTTTGTCGGACTATAGTCCACTGTCTATCGGGACGCCTCACGGCCCGCCCGTGATCAAAGCGAGCGGTAGTCGGTCGAGCACGATCTGCGCTCGTAGCAGTTTGAGGCGTGGCCGGTTAGGCTTCTCCACCTTTCGGCAACCAAACGTGCCAAACGCCGCTACTCGCTGATCGAGATGCTCTCGATCAGGACGGGCTCGACCGGCGCGTCGCGACCATCGGTCTTGGTGGCCTCGATCTTGTCGACCGTGTCCATGCCGGAGCTGACCTCACCGAACACGGTGTGCTTGCCGTCGAGCCACGCTGCGGCGGGGATCGTGACGATGAAGAACTGCGAGCCGTTGGTGTTCGGGCCGGCGTTGGCCATCGCCAATGCTCCGCGGACGATCTTGTGCTGGTTGAACTCGTCCTCGAACGTGTAGCCCGGGCCACCCGTGCCGGTGCCGTTCGGGCAGCCGCCCTGGATCATGAATTCCTTGATCACGCGGTGGAAGGTGAGCCCATCGTAGAACCCGTCTTTGGCGAGCTTGTGGAAGTTCGCGACGGTCTTCGGCGCGTCGGCATCGAAGAACTCGATCTCGATGGCGCCCTCTGATGTGTTCATGGTTGCTTTTGACATGACAGAAAGATAGCTAGTCGTCGGTCGCACCGACCAGCGTGGGCGCTTGATCGCCGCCCTGAGGCAGCCCCGCCACCTCGCCGACCGCGCTCTCCGCCGGTTCGGCCAGGATCACGATCAGTCCTGCGGCGAGCACCAGCGCTCCTCCGACGGCGACGGCAGGCCCGAGCTTCTGCCCCAATATCAACCAGGCCAGCAGCGAAGCCGAGACGGGCTCGAGATAGGAGAGAAAGCCCATCGCCTGCGCCGTCACGTGACGCAGCAGCGTCAGCCAGATCAGACCGGAGACGGCCGTGAAGATGACGCCCAGGATCGCCAGAAAACCGAGCTCGCTTGCGCTCGGAAGAACGCGACCGGAAAAGGGCAGCACAATCGCGAGCGAAACGAGAGCAAACACATCGATCCAGAAAGAGAGCCCAATCGGGTTGACCTCGCGCACGATGTGCTTCTGGATGATCACGAGAAACGCGAGCACCACGGCGCCACTGACGCCCACCCCTATCGCGAGCGGCCTGACATGAGCGCCGCCTTCGCCTCCTAAGGCGATCAGGGCGAGACCGCCGAGCGCGATCGGTAGGAAGATCCAAACAGCCCGGCTCAGTCGCTCGGGTAGAAAGAGCGGCGCTAAGAGCGCCAGAAAAACCGGTGAAGTGTACGCGGTGAGAACGCCTACCGAAACCGAGGAGAGCTTCATCGTCTCGAAGTTGCAGAACCAGATGAACGCCAGCCCAGGTCCGAGCAGCAGCGTCCAGCGTCCCGTCTTGCCGATGCTCAGCAGATCGCGCCTTCCAGCGGCCAGGGCGCCGATACCCAGGGCCAGAACGCTTAGACCGATGCGCCAGAAGACGATCGAGATCGCGCCGAGGTTGAGGTGGTCGGCGATGATCCAGATGAAGCCCCAGGAACTGGCGAGGGCCGCGACGCCTAGGTTCCAGCGCATGCCTCGATGCTAGCGGCGCTTGCCGCCCGGAGAGCAGAAGTCCGGCTTCAGGCGTCCGAGACCAGGTCGTCGGGCTCGCTCATCGCTTCGATTGCCTCGAGCGCGTCTTCCATCCGACCCTCCGGCACGAGCACCTTTTGCGGGGCGTCCTCGTTGGTGCTGGGATCGGTCTCGACCGCACACTCGAGCTCGTACTCGATACCGGCCGCCTGCAGGATCGACTCGATCTCCTCCGCCTCGGCCGTATTTGCGGCAACGGCCACCTGAACCAATCTAGTCATTCGCTCTTCTCCTCAACCCCGGCAGCGCGAACGGCCGGCTCGGCCCCAGTTTCGCTCCCCTTCTCGGGACGCGCTCCGCCCTTGATCAATCGAGGCTCGCCTCGTTCCTGGAAGGGCAACTCGATGATATCGAAGTCCCTCGGCACGACCGTTGTCGCGAAGAGCTCGCGAGCTTCGTGCAGCACCTCGGGCCCGAAGTAGCGTGTCGAGACGTGGGTAAGCGCGAGCATCTTGACGCGAGCGGCAAGCGCTACCTGCGCCGCCTGCGCGGCCGTCGAGTGGCGAGTTTCCTCGGCGCGTTCGCTCTCGTCCTCGCAGAAAGTGGCTTCGTGGACGAGCAGGTCGGCATCGCACGCCGCCTCGACCACGCTGCGGGAGGGCGCGGAATCCCCCGAGATCACCAGCTTGCGCCCGGGCCGAGCCGGCCCCAGCACCTGCTCGGGTCGAACTTCGCTCCCGCCCGCTAGCGAGATGGCCTCGCCTCGCTGGAGAGCGCCGCGTTCGGGCCCGGGCGGAACGCCCAACCGATCGGCAGTCTGAACATCGAAACGACCGGGCCTGGGCAGCTCCACGAGCGCGTAGCCGAGCGAAGAGACGGCGTGCTCGACGGGGAAAGTCTCGAGCCGATACCCGTCTCGCTCGAGCCCGTCACCGGGCCGTAGTTCCACCAAATCGAGAGCGAAAGTGAGGCGGCCGAAGATTCTGCTCAGGCTGGCGAAGAGGTCGTTCAGGCCGGTTGGGCCGAAAACCCTGAGCGGTAGCTCGCGCCCTCGCAGCGAAAACGTCTTGAGCATTCCCGGCAGGCCAAGGTAGTGGTCGGCGTGATAGTGCGTCAGAAAGATCTCGCTCAGATCGACCAGCCCGAGCGTCGAACGCAGGAACTGGCGCTGGCTGCCCTCACCGCAATCGAAGAGCAGGCGCTCGCCGCCGCGGCGCACCACAAGCGCGGTCGGTGAGCGCCTGGCGGTGGGCATCGAGCCCGCGGTGCCAAGGAAGACGACGTCGAGATCCATGGCCGGATCTTAGAGCCCATTTCGTTAGGCCTGCACGCTCGCGGCCGAGGCGTACCTCGGGCAACGTCCGCCGTCGTGGACGGTTCCCGCTGGACGCGGGCCGCTCGATTGCTTAGCCTAAAGCGCCTTTTTGGCAAGAAACTGCGGCTTCACGTTCAGGGCAGCATGGCGACCTCAAGCACACGCTTCCGCATGCGCGATCGCTCGATCGCGTCGATGCACCTATTCCTGCTTCTGAGCGGAGTCGTACTGATTGCCTCCGCGATCACGCTCTCACTTCTCCTGAGCACCGTCGTGCACAGGCAAGCCAGCTCGGACGTCCGTGACGATCTGAGTCATGCCACGAGCGTCGTGCTGGCCTCCGGCCGGGTCGGCGATCTGCTCACGAAGCCGACCGCCGTTAGGACGATCACGAGTCAGCTGCTGCACAATCCCAACGTCGCCCAGGTCGAGCTCGTTCGCGGCGAAGGGAAGTCCTCGCTAGCTCCCGGCAGCGATCAGGTCGTCTACCGGAAGTCGCTACGCGCCTCCAACGGCCTGCAAGGACAGCTCCTCGTTCTCTCCCGCCCGATCGCCGCAAGCTCACGCGCAAGCTCGCACGTGCGCTACATCTGGCTCTCGGTGGCGCTCGTCTTTCTCGCCCTGTTCGCGGTGCTGACGCTGCTCGTGCGCAACGCTTCTCGAGTATTGCGGGGGCGCAGGCGAGTGCTCGAGCAGCAGTCCGAGGCGCTGCTGGATGCCTACCGGCGCTTGGAGAGAAGCTCGTTCGAGGCGATCGAGAGCCTGAACGCTGCGGTCGACGCCAAGGACCCCTCGACGGCCGGTCATTCCCAGCGTGTCGAAGAGATCGCGGTGCGCATCGGTCGCGAGCTGCAGTTCGATCCGGCGCGACTCGAGCTGCTTCGGCTCGGCGCGCTATTTCACGACATCGGCAAGCTGGCCGTTCCCGATGCCATTCTGCTCAAGCCGGCGCGCCTCACTCGCCAGGAGTTCGAGGTGATCAAACGCCACTGCAACGACGGAGCTCGCATCGTCGATCGCTTCGGGCCACTGCGCCCGGTGGTCTCGATCATCCGCCACCACCACGAGTATTGGAGCGGCGCCGGCTACCCGGCCGGCCTCGAGGGCGAGACGATTCCGATCGAGGCCTCGATCGTCGGCGTGGCCGACTCCTGGGACGCGATGACGACGAACCGCCCGTACAAGGCGATGCTCAGCGTCGAGGAGGCACGCGAAGAGGTCATACGATGCAGCGGGACGCAGTTCCGGCCGGATGTAGTAGACGCTCTGCTCGGCGCCATGGAGCGCGATCCGGACGGGTTCGCTCCGCTAGATGCGCAACTTGACGTCGCCGACAACGAGAGCCGCGTCCCGCAGCTGTACGTCGCCGATGAGACCGGCGCTATCGGTCTCGCCGAGGCCTAGAGGCCTAGCGCGGCCGCGCCCTACCTCGGGACGGGCCAACCAATTTCTTCCGCGACGACCGCGGCCATCGCCTGCCCGCCGCCGCTGGGCTCGGCCGGCTTTGCTGCCGGGCGCGGCACCGGCGGCTGGGCCGTCGGAGCCGGCGGAGGCGCGGGAGCCGCGGACTGAGCAGGTGGAACGGGAGGCGCCGCCTGCGGCGGTGTCTCCAGCGTCGACTCCTTCGAGCTGGACTCGCTACCGGGCGCCTCGCCGCCGATCGTCGTCAGCACGGCGGAAAGCTGGGCTCGAATACGGTTGATCTCGGCGTTTAGGCGCTCGCGCTCGACGGTTGCATCACGCAAGATCTCCCGTGCCTCCGCGCGGGCCTCGCTCAACACCGACTCGGTCTCGCGTCGCGCCTGGTCGGTCATCTGCTGCGAGGCTCGCTCGGCCGAGATCAGCGTCGTGCGCAGGAGCTGCTCGAGCTCGCGATAGCGA
>JADGPD010000047.1 GCA_017882615.1 Thermoleophilia bacterium | reverse complement strand
CCCCTGAATCACGAAGTAGTCCTTGTTTGTGATCGCCCTGTAGATCTGATAACCGAGCCCCGGATATGAGAAGACGATCTCGGTGACGAGAGCGCCGGCGAGAATCGTGCCGAGCGATAGCGCGAGCCCCGTGATCTGCGGGAGCATCGCGTTTCTGAAGGCGTACTTACGCACCAGTCGCCTGGGCGCGCCGAGCGTCTCCAGGTAGTGCGAATAGTCCGACTCGAGCTCGTAGATGATCATGTTCCTCATCCCGATCGCCCAGCCGCCGAAGGTAACGATGAAGATCGAAAAGAAGGGAAGGAACCAGTGATAGGCCAGGCTGCCGATGAAGCCCCATGACCAGCCCGGAATCTGGGTCGGGTCGTAGGCGCCGCTGGATGGGAAGACCCTGAACGTGAGTGCAAGAAACCAGACCATGATCATCGCGATCCAGTTGTAAGGAGTCGAGGTGAGCGCGTAGGAGACAGGAAGCGCCGTGTTGTCGAGCACCTTCCTGCGCGCCGCCATCGCCCCGACCTTGTTGCCTGCGTACCAGCTCAGCAAGATCGCCGGAAGCAGCAGCCCGAGCGTGTACGGGGCGCAGTTGAAGATGAGTGTGGTGACCTTGGTCGGGTAGTTGATGATGCTGAAGCCAAGGTTGCCGTGGAGGAGCAATGACCAGAAGTAGTAGTACTGCTTCCAGAGCGGTAGATCGGTTCGAAACGCTTTGGCAATGGAATTGTAAATCGCCCAGTACGTCTTCTCGTTCGAGACCTGCAACGTCGCCATGAGCGTCTGAATCGGATCGCCCGGCATCAGGTGTGGAATTGTCCAGTCGATTGTGACTGCGGCAAAAAGCGTGATGCCGTAGGTGATCAGCTTTTTTGCGAGGTACTTTCGCACGGTGTCTCCTGGGTTGTTAAGGGCTCAGTTGTGTACGAGCCGGCAACCCGGAGCCAACGCCGCTGCCTAAATGATGCACATTTCGCCGGCCGATGTCCAGCCAGCAACCCAACTGAACGAGCTAGCGACGCATCAACTCGGCGAGATGGAAGGCCAGATCGAGCGACTGGCGTGCATTCAGGCGCGGATCGCAGAGGGTCTGATAGGCCTCTTCGAGCTTCTCTTCCGACAGCTTCTCGCCGCCGCCGAGGCACTCGGTTACGTCGCCGCCGGTGATCTCCAGGTGCACGCCGCCCGGCCAGGTGCCCTCGGCGGCATGGGCTGCGAAGAAGCCCTCGATCTCGGTCATGATGTCGGTGAAGCGACGTGTCTTGCGGCCGCTCTCGGTCGTGAAGGTATTGGCGTGCATCGGATCGCAGATCCATACGACCGGATGACCGGCGTCGCGCACAGCGGTCAGGATCGGGGGCAGCTTCTGTTCGACCTGCTTGGCGCCCATGCGCGTGATCAACGTGAGACGCCCCGGGATCTTCTCGGGATTGAGGCGCTGGCAAAGCTCGAGCACCTGCTCGGAGGTTGCGGCCGGACCCAGCTTGACGCCGATCGGGTTGTGCACGCCCGAGAAGAACTCGGCATGCGCTCCATCCGGCTGGCGCGTGCGCTCGCCGATCCAGAGCATGTGCGCGGAGCAGTCGTACCAGTCGCCGGTGAGCGAGTCGCGGCGGGTGAGCGCTTCCTCGTAGTCGAGCAGCAAACCCTCGTGGCAGGTCCAGATGTCGACCTGATGCAGCGCGGAGTTGTGCATGTCAACGCCGCAGGCGGCCATAAAGGCGAGCGCCCGGTCGATCTCGCCGGCTATCTGCTCGTAGCGCCGGCCCTCGGGCGCGGCGGCCACGAACTCCTGGTTCCAGACATGCACCTGCGAGAGATCGGCGAAGCCGCCCTTGGTGAAAGCGCGCAGTAGGTTGAGCGTCGAGGCGGCCTGGTTGTAGGCCCTGAGCATGCGAGTCGGATCGGGGATCCGCGCCTCGGCCGTCTCTTCCTCGCTGTTGACCATGTGGCCGCGGAAGGAGGGAATTTCCAGGTCGCCGATCTTCTCGGTCGGCGAGGAGCGCGGCTTCATGAACTGCCCCGCCATGCGTCCCATACGCACGACCGGGACGCTGGCCGCATAGGTCATGACGGCCGACATTTGCAGGATCACCTTCAGGCGCTCGCGGATCGCGATCGCCGAGTGCTCGTGAAAGGACTCCGCACAATCGCCGGCCTGCAGGCAGAAGGCCTTGCCGACAGCAACCTGAGCGAGGGCTTCCCGTAGACGGCGGGCCTCCCCCGCAAATACGAGCGGCGGCTGAGAGCGCACCTCATCCACAACCTCGTCCGCGAGCTCGCGGCTGGGCCAATCCGGCTGCTGCGCCGCCGGGAACTCGCGCCAGGAGGAGGGTTGCCAGGTAGCCATGTACCAATACGTTACTGATGGACGTCGCCTCCCGGGAAGCGGGTTCGCGTGCTGGCCGGGATGAAGCGACGCTAGGCTTGCGCCTGATGGCCCTAACAGTTGTCGGCTCCGTCGCTTTCGACAGCATCGCGACGCCTTATGGAAAGCGCGAGCGCGTGCTCGGCGGCGCAGCCGTGCACTTCTCGCTCGCGGCCAGCTTCTTTACCCAGGTGCGCCTGGTAGGAGTCGTCGGCGGCGACTTCGGCGCCGCCGAGCGCGCAGTGCTCGAGACGCGAGACATCGACATCCGCGACCTGGAGGTCGTGCCCGACGGTGAGACCTTCTTCTGGCGCGGGCAGTACGAATTCGATCTGAACTCGGCAAAGACACTCGAGACGAAGCTGAACGTCTTCGCCGGCTTTGACCCGAAGCTCTCGGAGGTCTCGCGCTCGTCCAAGGCGCTCTTCCTGGCCAACATCCAGCCGCAACTACAGCGGCGAGTGCGCGAACAGTGCGTGGACGCCTCGTTCGCCGCGCTCGACTCGATGAACTACTGGATCGAGAAGGAGCGCGACTCGCTGGTCGAGGCGATCAAGCTGGTTGACGCGATCTTGCTGAACGACGCGGAGGTGCGCCAGCTCACCGGCGAGCCAAATCTCATCCGCGCCTCTCGACGCATCCGCGAATGGGGCCCGAGTCTCGTCGTGGTCAAACAGGGCGAATATGGCGCGGCGCTCTTCAGCGAGGACGGGTTCTTCTCGCTACCCGCCTATCCGCTCGAGGACGTAATCGATCCAACAGGCGCCGGCGACACCTTCGCCGGAGGTTTCGTCGGCTTCCTCGCCGCGCACGCGACCAGCGAACTGAGCGAGGAGCTACTGCGCGCGGCCCTCGTTTACGGCTCGACGCTTGCCTCGTTCAACGTCGAGGAGTTCGGCACCGAGCGCGTCGCGCGGCTGACCTTCCCGGAGATCGAGCAGCGCTTCGCGGCATTCCAGCGCATGACGCAGTTCGAGCACGTAGACATACCGCCGCTCGCGGGTTGAGCGGGCGAAATCGACCGCGTCAGCGCTACCGTGTGAAACAGGCGTTCGAAACAGGCCGCAACGTTCTCTGCGGAATCGACCGGGGTGCCAATCCGTAGAAACCGCCTTCCGTAGCGAGCCTCTTTTTTGCAACGCTCAAAGAGTCAGGTTTCTATCTTTCGATGTTCAGGAAATAACCGTGTTTGCCGACTATCAATACGACATGACGCTCAAGGAACTCGACTACCGAACTGGCGACCACATGGAGGTCTCTCTCCTGTGGAGCCCTGAATCAGGGCAACTTGCCGTTGTCGTCGTCGACGAGGTGGCCGGCGAAGAGTTCGCCATGGAAGTCGAGCCGAGCGAGGCGATGGAAGTCTTCCGTCATCCATTCGCCTACGCCGACAAGCGCCCTCTCGAATTCCGGCGACCGTTGGTTTCCCAAGCCGCCTGAAAAGTCCAACTCGAAGCGGCTGGGCGCGCCGAGCTCAGACCATCGCGCGCGGACAGGCGCGGGCGGCCAGTGCCGCCGAAGTTCTAGGTGCCGAACTGATTCACCCAGACGGTCGCGCCTGAGTACCCTCCGACCTTCGCCGCAGTCGTCACGGCTATCCCCTGGTTGCGCCAGAGCGGGTTGAAGAGATTCTCGCGGTGCTCGGGCGAGTTGAGCCAGCCGTCGAGCGCCACGCGCGGCGCGCCCAGGCGCCCTTCGCCGAGGTAGAGGTTCTCGCCCCAGGAGCCGTAGTAGTTGGCCGCTCTGACGTCGGCGGCCGGATCGTCACCGCAGGCGTCGTGGGCGAACTCGCTGCAGCGCACGATCTTGTCGGCCTTCTTCAGCGAGCTCTCGTTCAGCAGCGAAGCGGTCGTCAGGATCGAGAGACCACGCTGCCGCCTGGCGTAGTTGACCAGACAGGTCATGATGTTCGCCTGCTCGTTCAGCGGCAGGTCCGTCCGCTCGGCGCCCGGACAGGTCTGCTCGCTCGCGAGGTAGCTCTTCCAGACGTCGTTTGGCGGATAGAGCGAGCCCTTGTGGATCGTCAGCGACGGCAGGCCCGGCAGGATCGAGAATGTGATGTCGGACAGGCGCGAGTGCGCGGACATCTCTTGTCCGCTCAGGCGTTCCAACTTCACCCCGATCAGAGCGACCAGAATGAGGGAGAGGACGACTAGCAAGCCGACGCTGTTTAAGCGCGACCGTCGCGGCGGCTCCTCGGGGAGCTGCCAGTTTGGCTCGGGAGTTTCCATATTTGGCGTTGCTATCGACTTCCGGGTATACAGAGTTGACCCTCGGGAGGAGGGTTGTCGTAGGAGTTGAACGATTCGAGGAGGTCGCTCGACAGGCTCGAGCGATCGACGAAACCCGTAAATCAGTCACGTCTGGTTCAAGCTGAACTCCCTCATTGCCGATCGAATGTACGTGCCAAGCCGTTATCTACGCTTCCGCCTGTTTGTTCTGCTCGCCTTTACCGGCGCCGCGGTCCTGCTCGCGCCGACCGCCGGAGCAAAGCAGACGGCCAACTGGGCCAAGCCGCAGATCAAGGCGGTCGTCGCGCACGGCCTGATGGCCAGTAGCGTGAGCGCGTTCAAGCCCAACGCGCCGCTTACCCAGCCAGAGCTCAGCGAGATTCTGGCCGCGCTGCCGACCGATGCCGTCGTCTATCCCGGTACCGGCGACGACACGACCACCACGACGACGACTCCGTCCACGACCGATCCCACCACGACGACGACTCCAACCAGCACTGATCCCTCGCGCGACCCGACCCTGACCGGCACTACGACGACAACGACGACAACTACGACAACGCCAAATGGGCCTGCGCCCGGATCGCCACAGACCGGTGCCTCGGTGAGCGTCAGCGCCTTCGACACGGCGCTCGTCAAGCAGCTCGGGCTGAGCAGCGCCGCGGCCCGCTTCCGGTTCGTCATGCGTCAGGCCGGCATCGCCGCGCCGTCGCGCTACGGCACCGAGACGGTCGCTCGTATGCTCGGCCTACGCATCAATCACCCCGCCAGCCAGGACAAGCTCGAGCTTCTGCCTACAGCCGCGATTACCCGCGCCGAGGCCGCCTACTCGATCGCGCAGCTGCTCGCGTTCACGGGCGAGGAGACGCAGTGGGTAGAGGACACGTCGCTCACGCTCGAGATGCCGACGCTCAACGCCTGGCAGAAGCGCATCCTGAACTACGCGGTGAGCTTCATCGGCTACCCCTACATCTGGGGCGGAGCGAGCCCCACGAAGCAGACCGTCTTCGGCCAGACCGTGACCGGCGGCTTCGACTGCTCGGGCTTCGTCTGGCGCGTCTACAAGCTGCGCAGTTACGCCGGCGAGGGAATGTTGAAGTCGACGATCCGCGGCCGCACCACGTACGTGATGTCGGGCGAGGTCGGGCGCGCCAAGCGCATCGCGATGGACGCACTCGAGCCCGGCGATGTGCTCTTCTTCGGCGCCAAGGGCACGCGCTCGAAGCCCACCGACATCAATCACACGGCGATCTATCTCGGCGGCGGCTGGCTGATCCAGTCCTCGGGCTACGGAGTCGCGGTCGTCCCGCTCGAAGGCTGGTACGCGAACCGCTTCGCCTGGGCCCGCCGCCCGCTGGCCGAGGCCGGGCTCGAGAACGTTTACTCGGTCTCGGGCTCGTAGCGAGCCAGAGAAGCCGACGCGCGGATTCGAACCGCGGACCCCTTCATTACGAGTGAAGTGCTCTACCAACTGAGCTACGTCGGCGCGACAAAGAGGATAGCGCCCGCGGCTACACCCCGAACGAGAGTCGGCCGCGATCAGGCGGAATCCATGTCCTCGGCCAAGGTGGCCCAGCCGAACTGCTTTGCCCCAACCGGTCGGCCAGAACGCGCGTCGAAGAACTCGTTGAAGCCGCCGCTCTCGACCAGCTCGTGCGAGCGCTCGGCGAGCTGGGAGGCGTAGCGCGCCTCACCGTGCCGAAGCAGCCCCTGATGCAGAAACCAGTTGGTGTTCATCGAGCAGGGGCCGCGCCAGATCAGGCGGATGCCGTGAATGTGGGAGTTGTCGGTATAGGAAGGCTCGTCGAGGGCGACCGAGGGCACGGGATAGGGCGACCAGAACTCGTGCGGATCGGTCAGGTGGCCGAGCAGGCGCTCCGCGACGTCGGCCGGTAGTTGCTCGATGAGGAGCGGCAGCAGGCACTGGATCGTCTTGGCCTCGGTGCGGGTCTCGGCCGAGCCGACGAGACCGAAGAAGAGGCCGCGCTTGGGATCCCAGGATCGCTCGAGCAGAGACTGCAGCGCCTGGGCCGCTTTCGCCTCGGCCCAGGTGGCCAGCTCGGCCTGCCCGGCGCGGCGGGCCAGACGGGCCAGCGCCTCGAGGTTGTCGATCCAGATGCTGTTCACGAGCACGTCCTCGGCGTGGTCTTCGCGGGCGAAGATGCGCTTCAGGTCGTAGCCGGCGAGCTTGTTCTTGATCTCGACGCGGCGCGAGTTGGCGACGATCTTGAAAGCGGAGCGCGGCCCGGCGCCGATCGCCTTGTCGTAGGCCGAGCTGAAGTCCAGCCCGGTCTCGAACTGCACGATGGTCGAGATCAGCCCGTCCCCATCGGGGTCGCGCTCGGAGGCGAGGTAGTGGTAGTAGCGGTCGAGCACGGGCAGGGCTTCGGCCAGGAAATCCTCGGCGCCGGCCTGCACCAGGCGCTCGACCGCCGTCGCCAGCACTGGCGGCTGGGTCAAGGCCGTTGTGTGCGGCTTGCGCCGGGGCAGGAAGCTCCACACGTCGGGGCTCTCGAGGTGGTGCCAGCTACGCAGGTAGACGCGCTCGGGGTGCCAGAAGACGACATGGGGGACGAAGCCGTTCGGCCACTGCCAGCGAAAGAGCGAGCGCAATTCGTCGCAACCGCGAACGGGGTCGAACAGCGACCAGACGATGGCGTGGAAGCAAGAGTCCCAGAGCCACTGGTGGGGATACGAACGCCGCGAGGGCACCGAGTAGCGCCAGACCTTACCGTCGAGCTCCACACTCTCGGTATTCGTCTGCAACAGCGCTCGAGCCGCTTCCCGCATCGCCCCAAACCTAGGGCCTGCATCGGATATCCCGATCTTTCCCTCGCCGTCGCGACCGACCTGCGCGGGCGCGCCTTAGCCGACAAAAGTCTGGCGACTTTCGTCGGTGGGAAAGCGGCCTTACTCATGGCCGCCGCGACCGACCTGCGCGGGCGCGGCTCACAAAACGCCATCCTCTGGTCAATCCAACCCGAACACTGACCACAACCGCGGCCAGCCGAGCACGCTTCTAGGAGCAGACGAGACACCCGCGCCGAAGGTGCGGTGTCTCGTACACCTTGGTAATCCCGCGAAAAGTCTTAGCCGGCTTCGCCGGCCGACTTTCCGCGGACAGCCCGGCGGACTTTCAGCGGGTTTATCCGGCCGAGTAAGAGGCGGTAATGCGCGACTGCTGCTTCCGCGCGAGCTTGACGGCCGCCTGCTTGGTGATCCGGCCCTTGAACCCCTCGCATATCAGCGATGCGGTGTTGCTACCGCTGCGCCAGGTGTAGACGTAGATCAGGTAGGTGACGGTGACGCCCGACACCTTCGCCGACTGCGTGTAGGTGAAGAGCTTCGATTCGCTTCCTACGCGCCGGCCTACTGCCGTATGAATGCCGGGGGTCTTCTTGAGCGCGGAAAGCTGTACCAGCCAGGCCGTGTGGGCTCCGGCCGCCGTGTTGTAGGTGTTGGCGCTCGAGACGACGTAGATCGGGCCGATGAGCTTGTTCGCCAAGGCCCGGTTGGTCTTGATCTTGAACGCCACCTTGTAACCGTCGATTCGGCCCCAACTCGCGAGCTGCGCATCGGTGGCCCCGCCTCCCGCGACCACGTCCGCGTTCGTAACTTGCGCGGCGCCGTCCGGCAGGAAAGCCGTTGAGAGGTCGAGCCTCTTCAGCACCATTTTCGCCGGGCTGGGAGCGGCGGCGGCTGCGGCAACGAAGACGACAGCCAGAGCGAGAAAGACAGGAACAAGGATTCGCATGGATCTCAAAACCTTCATCTCATTACCTCCGACCAGCGTCGCGATGCGTATGTGATATTCGAGTCTCGGTTGTCTTATCGGCGCCGTGCTCGCATCCTGCAGAGGGCTACCGAAGCGATGATGATTCTTCGCGCTGCGCCGAGCCCACATCTGACTGAACGAGGGCCGCAGCGCACTACTCAAAGCGGCTATCGGAGTACAGGCAGGGCGGCTGAATCCCCCGATCGCGGACGCCGCTTAGCCGAGCGCCGAAGGCGCGGCTCAGCTTCGTTTCTCACCGCAGAAAGTCGTCATGCCTCCGCAGGAGGCGGACTTTCTGCGGACCGAGGCGGACTTTCCGCGGTTAGTTCGCGCACCGCCTGCGTGAGCGCGGCGGCGGTGAAAGGCTTCTGCAAGAAGCTTTCCTGTTGAGTCAGCACGCCCTTGCCGCGGACGATGTCGGGGGTGTAGCCGGAGATGTAGAGGACGCGTAGGTCGGGCCGCTCGGCGAGGAGTCCCTGCGCCAGCTCGTGACCGTTCATCTCGGGCATGACGACGTCGGTTACGAGCACATCGATCGAGGGCTCCCGGGCGGCCAGCGAGATCGCCTCACTGGGCAACGCGGCGATCAGCACCCGGTAGCCGGCCTCGAGCAGGATCTTGGCCACCAGCTTGCGCACGGCCTGGTCGTCCTCGACGACCAGGATCGTGCCGGCGCCGCTCTGCGACTTCTCGGGCTCGGCCTTCTCCGTGGCCCGGCCCAGCGCGCTGCGCGGCAGGTAAACACGGAAGGTCGTCCCCTGCTCGGGCACGCTCTCGACGGCGATAGCCCCGCCCGACTGCTCGACGATGCCGACCACCGTGGCCAACCCGAGCCCGGTTCCCTGGCCCGGCTCCTTGGTGGTGAAAAAGGGCTCGAAGACGTGTGCCCGCGTCTCCGCCGCCATCCCTTCCCCGTTGTCGGAGACCGAGAGAAGCACGTACCTGCCGCGCGGAAGCGTTCCGTGTTCGATCGCGACAGACTTCTTCAGCGCGACGTTCTGAGTGCTGATCGTAAGAGCTCCGCCCTGTGGCATGGCATCACGGGCATTTACCGCCAGGTTCATCAGCACCTGGCCGAGCTGGCCGGGATCCACCTCGACGGTGTGGAGGTGGGGCTCCAGCTGCGTCGACAGCTCGATCTCCTCACCCAGAACGCGGCGGAGCATTACGGCGTACTCCTCGACCACCGAGTTGACGTCGACGATCTCCGGCCGAAGCACTTGCTGGCGGCTGAAGGCGAGCAGGTGCTGGGTCAGCTCGGCCGCGCGCCGGCCGGCGTGACCTACCTCGGCGAGGTAGCGGCTGATCGGGTCGTCGCGGTCGCCGAGCTCCCTGATCGCCATGTCGGCGAAGCCGTTGATGACGGTGAGAAGGTTGTTGAAGTCGTGCGCGACGCCGCCGGCGAGCTGGCCGACCGCTTCCATCTTCTGGGCGATCAGAAGCTTCTGCTCGAGCGACGCCCGCTCGGTCACATCGCGCAGGATCACGACCATGTACGAGGGCGCGCCCTGCTCGTCGCTTGCGATCGAGCCGAGGCAGTCGAACAGGCGCCAGCCGCCGTCTAGGTGCCTGATGCGGAAGGAGCGAGTGTGCGGCCGCCGGCCGGCGATGATCTCTTCCAATGCGGTTTGGAGCTCTTCGAACGTCTCGGGCTCGATCAGCTCGTGGACGCTGCGACCGACGACCTGCTCGGGCTCGAAGCCCAGAGCGTCCCGCACCGACTGAGAGATCAGGCGAATGGTGAAGTCGAAACCGACCACCACGATTACGTCGTTGGCGTGCCCGATCACGAGCCGTTGCAGTTCCTCGCGCTCGCGCAGCGCCTGCTCGGCCTGCTTGAGCGACGTTATGTCGACGATCTGCGCGATGTTCTGAACGAAGCGCTGCTCGGAGTCGCGCACGGACGAAACCGATAGCCGGCCCCAGACGACGTCACCGTCCTTGCGTAGGTAGCGCTTCTCGGTCGCGATCGTCGACTCGGGATGGGCGCCTTCGATCATCCGCGCGGCAACGTCGCGCGTCAGCTCGAGATCGTCGGGGTGAGTGATCTCGTAGATCGTCTTCCCTGTGAGCTCATTCTTCGCGTAGCCGAGCAGCTCGCAGGCAGCAGCGTTGCTTCCGCGAATGGTGACGTCATCGCCGATCAGGAGCATCGCGATCGGCGCCTCCTCGAAGGCGACGCGGAAGCGCTCCTCGCTCTCCTTCAGTGTTCTCTCGGCCCGGTGACGTTCGCTGACGTCGTGGATGACGATGAGGACGCTCATAATCTCGCCGCGCTCGTCGCGCTCGGGTAACAGCATCGTCTCGTGGCTGCGCGGGCCCGCAGGGCCCTCGAAAGTGTCCTCGACATCCAGGGTTTCTCCGCTCTCGAGCACCTTCTTGACCCGCGCCGCCCATGTCTTCCAGACCTCCGGCGGCACGGGGAGCTCATGCATCTTCTTGCCGACGATCTCCTCCGCGGGCAATCCGAGCACGATCTCGCAGGCCGGGTTGGCGACGATGTGCCGGTAATCCCTGTCGATGCGGACGACGGCATCGGGGAGGTTTTGCAACAGCGTCTCGAGCGTCCGGCTCCGCTGCGGATCGGGCTCGATCGGGGTGTCGTTGTTCGGTTTCTTGCGGGGGACCGGCGACATGGTCCTGCCTTACGTTGTGATCAGAACGGACGGACTCCGCTCAGTATCTCGAAAACGGCGAGCGTGAGAGGATCCTCGAAAG
Source organism: Thermoleophilia bacterium (assembly GCA_017882615.1). GTDB lineage: Bacteria > Actinomycetota > Thermoleophilia > Gaiellales > Gaiellaceae > Fen-549. The sequence goes on along the minus strand of JADGPD010000047.1, from coordinate 3,990 downwards.
CGCGCCGGACTCAAACAAGCGCCTCGACCCCGGCGAAGAGTGCGTGCAAGCGAACGAACAGCGCCTCCAGCGCCAGCGACGAGTTGAGGTTGAGCGTCTGCGTGCAGCGGAAGGTCTCGCGCACGAGATCGACCGCGTCCTCGGCCGCGGCCAGGCGATCGAGCGTTCCGTCGGTGCGCAGCTCGGCGGCGGCGTCGGAATGAATCAGCACACCGTCGGCGCCGATGGCGATCGCAACGAGATCGCGGTACCAGGCGGCCAGCTCCTCGAGCATCGCCAGCAACTCCTCACGCTTGGCGCCGCGCTCGACACGGCGCAGGCGCTGATCGAGCTCGCGCTTGGGAAGGTCGCTTCCTTCCAGCCCGCGCTCGGCCTTCGCCCGCGCCTCGGCGCCGCGCTCGTCGATCGCCTCTTGGAGCGAGCGCACGGCGTCGGCCGGCTCGAAGTCGGGATCGGAGTAGACGGCGCGCGCGGCCTTGAGCAGGCGGGCGCGCCGGGCGGAGGCGGCGGGCTCGAGCAGGCGCTCCAGCCGGTCGAGGCGGCCGGCCGCGATACGTGCCAGAGCTCGCCGGCGCTCCTCGTCGGGAACACCGCCCAGGCGCTCGATCCGTTCCAGCACGGCCTGCTCGGAGAGGCGGTGGAAGGAGACTGACTGGCAGCGCGAGCGGATGGTCTCGGAGATTCGCCGCGGATCGCTTGCGACGAGCACGAAGACGGCGTAGTCAGGCGGCTCCTCGAGATCCTTGAGCAGCGCATCGGCGGCCTCGCGATTCATCGTCTCGGCCGAGAAGATGAGGTACACGCGCCAGTTCGCCTCGAACGGGCGCATGTGCAGGTCGCGTCTGAGCGCGCGGGTGTCGTCGATGCGAATCTGGTCGCCGACGGGCTCGAGCAGGTAGAGATCGGGATGCGAGTGCTGCTCGACGCGGCGCAGGTCTCCGAGCAGCTCGCCGGCGAAGAGAAGCGCCGCCTTGCGCTTACCGATCCCGCTCGGGCCGTGGAAGAGATAGGCGTGCGCGGGCCCCTCGGTGAGCGCCGAGCGAAGCAGCGCCTTCGCCTCCTCCTGCTCGGCGACAGCGGCGAAGAGGTCGCTCGCGGAGCTCAAAGAAGCCCAGCTTCCTCGAGCGCCTGGCGAACCTGGCGCGCGATCGGCTCACGCGGCTGCGTTCCGTCGAGCGCGACTATCCGTTCCGGGAACATCTCCGCCAGGCGCCGGTAGCCGTCGCCGACCAGGCGCCGGAACTCCGCGCTCTCGCGCTCCATGCGATCGCGCTCCTCGCCGACCCGCGCCTCCGAGAGCTTCTCGTCGACCATCAGCAGGAAAGTCCGCTCGGGAAGTAAGCCCTTCGTGGCGTGCAGGTTGAGCTGCAAGACGTTCTCGATCCCGAGCCCGCGCGCCACTCCCTGGTAGACGAGCGAGGAATCGACGAAGCGATCGGAGATCACGATCGCTCCCCGCCCGAGCGCCGGCTCGATCACCTCTTCGACCAGCTCGGCCCGCGCCGCCGCGAAGATGGCCACCTCCGCCCAAGGCGAGATCTTGCCGCCGTGCAGCACTATCTGGCGTAGCGTCTCGCCCAGCTCGGTGCCGCCCGGCTCGCGCGTCGCGACGACCTCGAAATCTCGTGTCTCGAGGAAGGCCTCGAGCAGCTCGACCTGGGTCGTCTTGCCGCAGCCGTCGAGACCTTCGAAGGAGATGAACATGAGCATCGAAGAGCCTATCCCGTTTGGGATACGACGCCGAGGAAGTCGAGGTTCGAAGTAGGATACGGGGCGTGCGGGCGGTAGTCACAGGCGGCGCAGGCTTCATCGGCTCGAATCTCGTCGATGCTCTGATCGAGCGCGGCGACTCCGTCGACATCGTCGACAACCTCTCGCGCGGGAAGCGCGAGAACGTTCACGCACAGGCGCGCCTGCACGTGCTCGACATCCGTGAGCCGCTCGAAGACCTCTTCAATGAGCTGCGCCCGGAGGTTTGCTTCCATCTCGCGGCCCAGGCCGACGTGCGTGTCTCGGTCGAACGGCCCGACTTCGACGCCGCGGTGAATGTGATCGGCACCGTTCGCGTACTCGAGGCCGCGCGGTCGGTCGGCGCCCGGGTGGTCTTCTCCTCGACCGGCGGCGCCATCTACGGCGAGTGCGAGGAGCCGGCCGACGAGGCGAGCGAGCGCCTGCCGCTCGCTCCCTACGGAACGGCCAAGCTGGCCGGCGAGGAGTATCTGCTCACCTACCAGCGGCTGCACGGGATGAACAACGTCATCCTGCGCTTCGGCAACGTCTTCGGGCCGAGGCAGGATCCGCACGGCGAAGCGGGCGTGGTCGCCATCTTCCTCGGGCGCCTGCGCGACGGTGAGACCTGCCTCATCTTCGGCGACGGCGAGCAAGAGCGCGACTACGTCTTCGTTGGCGATGTGGTCGCGGCGGTGCTGGCCGCAGCCGAGGTCGAGGGCGGAGTCTTCAACGTCGGAACGGGCCGGGCCACCTCGGTGCTCGAGCTCTACGACCTCTGCCGTAAGGTGGCTGGAAGCGAGCTCTCGGCCGAGAACGCTCCCGCCCGCCCGGGCGAGCTGCAGCGAAGCGTGCTCGACGTCAGCAAGGCGGCCGACGAGCTCTCCTGGCGCCCAGGCACGAGCCTCGAAGAGGGCCTGCGCCAGACCTGGAACTGGATCCGGGCCTAGGCCCTTGGCTCGCTCAAGCGCTAAGGGAGCGTCAAGATCGCGGGCGCCGGCGTAGGAACGGCGTCAACGACCCGTGTTCTGAAGACCGCTTGGGGTAATACAAGAGGCGTGGCCGATTTAGTCTTCGTCCTCGCCGGCGTGTTCGCCTTTGCTCTGCTGGCGCTCTTCGCACACGCGGTCGGAATCCTCGTTCAGCAGGACGACGAGAAGGGAAGCGGCAGATGAGCTGGGGCGATGCCGGCTCGCTGGTGCTCGCCGCGTTCGTCTTCCTGTATCTGCTCGTTGCCTTGCTCAAGCCGGACCGGTTCGGATGAGCTCGAGCGGCTGGCTCCAGCTGGGCGTGCTGGTTGGGCTGATCGCGCTGAGCGCGCCGCTGATCGGCGCCTATCTGGCACGCGTGTTCGGCGGTGGGACGGCGCCCGGCGACCGAGTCTTCGGCCCGATCGAACGGCTTTGCTACCGAGCGGCGGGAATCGACGAGCAAGGTGAACAGACCTGGCGCGTCTATGCCGGCTCGCTTCTGATCTTCAGCGCGATCTCGGTGGCCGCCGTCTACCTGCTGATGCGCCTGCAGGGCTCGCTCCCCTTCAACCCAAGCCACGCCGTCAGCGCCGGGCCGGCACTCGCCTTCAACACCGCAGTCAGCTTTACCACCAACACCAACTGGCAGAACTACGCCGGCGAGACCGGCGCCAGCCACCTCACGCAGATGGCCGGACTGGCGGTTCAGAACTTTCTCTCGGCGGCGGTCGGAATCGCGGTCGCGATCGCCCTCGTGCGCGGTTTGACCCGCCGCAAGTCGGACACGATCGGGAACTTCTGGGTCGATCTTGTTCGAACGACGGTGCGTGTACTCATACCGATCGCCTTCGTGCTGGCGATCGTTCTGGCCAGCCAGGGCGTCGTACAGAACCTGCACGGCTTCACCCATGCGCACACCGTGGCCGGCGCGACGCAGTCGATCCCCGGCGGTCAGGTCGCGAGCCAGGAGGCGATCAAGGAGCTGGGCACGAACGGCGGCGGCTTCTACAACGCCAACTCCGCCCACCCGTTCGAGAACCCGACCGCGCTGACCAACCTGCTCGAGATCTGGGCGCTGCTCGTGATCCCCTTTGCGCTCGCCTTCGCCTTCGGGCGTCTGGTCGGAAATCGCCGCCAGGGCTGGACGATCTTTGCGGCCATGTTCCTGCTCTGGATCGGCTCGGTCGGCGTGGCCACGCACTACGAGCTGGCCGGCAATCCACGCGTCCAGGCGATCGGCGTCGTCGGCTCGAACATGGAGGGCAAGGAGGTACGTGTCGGCGCGCCGGCC
>JADGPD010000019.1 GCA_017882615.1 Thermoleophilia bacterium | reverse complement strand
CGCGGAGGCACGCGTAGGCGCAGCGCGCCTGGAATCAACTCGAACTGAACCGGGGTCGTTCCCGGCTGCTCGCCGTCGAGCTGGATCGGCAGCGGCTCGTCGGCCTCGATCGAGACGAGCTTGCCGCGCAGGACCTCCACCTTCGGGTGGGAGAGATGAGTTCCCCGATAGGTCTTGTGCAGATTGCGGGCGAGGTCGGCCTTGCTCAGGTCGCCGAGGACGAGCACGTCGAACAGCCCGTCGTCGGGGACGGCGTCGGGGCAGAGCTTCATGCCGCCGGCCTGGTAGCGACCGATCGCCGCGAGCACCTCGTGCATCTTTCCCTCGCGCTCCTCGGCGTCGACGCGCAGGCGAACGAGGCAGTTGCGCCAGCGCGGAAAGACCGAGAGCACCGCCCAGGCGTAGCTGCCCCTGGCTCCGAGCCCCTTCGCTCCGTCGTTGACGCGACGGGCGATCGCCCCGCTGATGCCGGCGCCGGCGGCATTCGCGAAGTACTGCTCGCCCTGTTTCCCGTCCCAGGCGTGAAACGTCGCCTTGCCCAGGTCAACCGGGCGTAGCTCTCCTTCGAGAGCCACCTGAACCGCCCCTTCCACATCGTGCGGAATCGCGTGCTCGCGGACGAAATCCGAGCCCGTGCCACGCGGAATCAAGGCCAGCTCGATCTTGTTCGTGTGTTTGCCGAGGCCGTTCACGATCTCGTTCAGCGACCCGTCGCCGCCCACGAGCACGAGCCGGCGGGCTCCGGCTTTGACGGCCTCGCGGGCCAGCTCTCCCAGGTGCCCGGGATGCTCGGAGAAGTACGCATCGCCGACGAGGCCGGCGTTGGCGGCCTGGTGCGCGATCTCAGGCCAGCGCCTGGCGGTGGAGCCTCCGGCCGAGGCGGGGTTGACGAGGAAGACGGTCTCGCTCATTGCGGGTTCAAGCGTAGTACGCGGCCCGCTCTGGCAGGATAGGGAGGTGGCGAAGCTCCGCACGCCGCCGCTGGAACAGGTTCTTGACTTCTGCGCCGAGAATCCGGTCGAGCGCGTCTTTCTGGAGGATCTCGCTCGGCGTGGGCTGGGGCGCTTTCTTGCCGTGCCTCAAAACGGATCGCTCCAGGCTCTCTGTCATTTCGGAATGAACATCGGGCCGGCCGGCCTCGGTTGCGATGTCTTCGCGCGGCGCTCGCTCGCGAGCGGTGCGCGCATGATCGTCGGCGCCGAGAGCTCGGTGAACGAGCTTTGGGAAGGCATTGCGCGGCATCGTCCGCCTCCGCGCCGAGACAGCCCCTCGGAGCCCGTCTACGAACTGCGAGAGCAGCCCGCCCCGGGCGACAGTGGCCTGCGCCTGGCTGCGAGCTCGGATCTCGATCTGCTGCTACCCGCCTGCGCCGCCGCGCACGAGGAGGAGTTGAGCGTGAATCCGCTCGAGTACGACCCGGTGGGGTTTCGCCAGCGCACGCGCATTCAAATCGTCTCCGGCCGCTCGTGGCTCTGGAGCGAGGACGGGCGCATCCGCTTCAAGGCCGAGGCTTCGGCCTGGACTCCGTCGGCGATTCAGCTCCAACAGGTCTGGACCGATCCGGAACTGCGCGGGCGCGGCTATGCACGCCGGGCGCTCGGCGATCTCTGCCGACTGCTGCTCGAAAGCACGCCGAGTGTCTGCCTCTTCGTGCGCGCCGAGAACGAGCGGGCGATCGGCCTCTACGAGTCGATCGGGATGCAGCAGGTCGGGCTTTTCCGAAGCATCGTTCTCTAGCGGGCGACTGGAAGGCGCGAGAATAGTCGGGAACCGCGCCGGGAGCTTCGGGCAATAGATGGTGATGCTGGAGACATACACAGACGCCGACGCGATCGCCGCCTCCCGTGGCGACCACGAATGCTTTCGCCATCTATTCGATCGGCACTTCGATGCAGTTCACCGCTTCCTGCAACGCAGGGTTGGACGGCAGCTCGCCGACGATCTTGCTGCCGAGACGTTCGTTCAGGCATTCCGCCACAGAGATCGCTACGACGGAAGCCCTGACGCAAGGCCCTGGCTGCTCGGAATCGCGGTGAACCTGATGCGCAGGCACTACCGAAGCGAGCGCCGCCAGCTCGACGCCTACGCTCGTACCGGAATCGATCTGGTCGCGGTGAGCGGCTTCGACAACGCCGAGGAACGCGCCGACGCCGCCAACCAGGGCCGGCGCCTAGCCCGGGCGCTTTCGTCGCTGAGAGATGGAGATCGCGACGTGCTGCTGCTCTATGCCTGGGCCGATCTGAGCTACGAGGAGATCGCCCTGGCGCTTGGAGTGCGTATCGGCACCGTACGCTCGCGCCTGCACCGGGGACGGCGCCGGTTGCGCGCGTTACTCGAGGCTCCGGCAGAACCGGCTAGAGACCACCTTAAAGGAGATGAGAGCTCTCGATGAAAGATCTCGAGCTTCTACGCCAGTTCCGAAGCGAAACAACGCCTCCCAGCGAAGAAGTCGTCGCATCGGCGTACCGACGCATGCTCGCCGAGAGCGGCCAGGCGGCCAAGTCCGGCTTCGACGCGCGCCGCGGCCGGAGGGTAAGGCTGGCACTGGGAGTTGCCGTGACGGCCGCGACCGTAGCGGCTGTGATGGCCTTCCTCCCCGGAGGTAATCCGGGCGGTCCTCGAAGCGCAGCGGCGGCTTTGTCGCTTGTCGCGAGGGTGGCGTCGGAGCAGGAAGCTGTCCCCGCACTCGGTCCCGGACAGTTCTACTACATGAGGACGATGTCTTTCGGCCTTAACGGCCTATGGGAGCCCGAACGCTCGCCCTACCTGTACACGCGGACAGATCTCGACGAGCAGTGGTTTGCCAGCGACGGCAGTGGCCGTGAGCTGCTTCGGAACGGGAAAGCGACGTTTCCGAGCGAACGTGATCGCTTGAAGTGGATCGAGGCGGGCAGTGAGGACCTGCAAAGTCAGCGCACGCACGACGAGAAGTTCCCCGGACCCAAAGGCGGATTGGAGGGAATGAGTAAAGCCCAAAGCGGCTATACCGGTATCCCCCAACCCAACCTCAGCGATCTGCCGACCGATCCGGCTGCGCTCAAGACCGTGATCGAAGCGCGTAAGGGGGTATTCCAGGGGATGCCTGGGGACGGTGAAACGTTCGACATCATCGCCAGCACATTGAGATCCTTTTACGCGCCACCCAAGCTCCGCGCCGCTCTCTATCAGGTCGCCTCCGAGCTACCGGGTGTCGAGCTCGTCGGCGACGTCAAGGATCCCGTCGGTCGGCCCGGTGTTGCAGTCGCCTACCCGGTGGTTCCCGGCTTACAGCATGAGCTGATCTTCGATCCGAGCAACTCGGCCCTTCTTGGCGAGCGTTGGGTGATAACGAACCCGGATGCGAGTCATCTTTACTCTGGGATTCCCGCCGGGACGAACCTAATGTGGTTCGCCTACCTCGCTTCTGGGATCGTCGACTCGATGAACGAACGGCCTCCCGGGGTCGTCGACTCGACGAACTAACAGCCCTGAGCCATTCGGCTGGCTGAGTCGTCGATTCACGAGTAACGGTTTGACGGGCGCCGAGTCGGCGCCCGTCACCATGCCGGCCGCGGGCCGAGCTCCTGCTCGCCGAGCACGGTTTTCCCCGTGTCCGCGCTAGCTTTACGTCATGCAGACCCTGATCGTCGCGAAACACGATGAGAGCGAATGCCCGGCGCAGGCTCGGGCGCGTTCTCGGCGTTGCGAATGGCGACGGCCTCGAGGCTCTTTGTCACTTGGCCCTTACGAGTCGATCGGGATGCAGCAGGTCGGGCTCTTCCGCAGCATCGTTCTCTGATCGCCGCTGGTGTGACGAGAAAGGAAGGAGCGCGGCGGCTGCGAAATCTTCCACGCCATGCGGCGCTTGGCTTTGCTAACCCCGCTCGTGGCTGCGGCGGTGCTCGTGGCCCCGAATCAGGCTCTCGCGACGGGCAGCTCGAAGGTCGCGGCGCTACAGGCTGCGCTCTGGCAGAAGGGGCTCTACCACGGGAATTTGAGCGGGATCACGAACCGGGCGACGGTGCGGGGGGTGAAACGCCTGCAGCGCTCGGCCGGGCTGGTCGTGGACGGCATCGTCGGGCCCAAGACGCGGCCCTTCCTGGGCCGGCTCGGCGCCCCTGCGCTTGGTAGCCGCACTCTGCGCCGCGGCCGCGTCGGCGGCGACGTCGTCGAGCTCCAGTACCTCCTCGCCGAGCACGGATTTCCCTCTGCGCGCTTCGATGGAGTGATGGGCGCGCACGTGATCGCTGCGTTGCGCCGTTTCCAGCGCTACGCGGACTTAAAGGTAGACGGGCGTTCCGGGCAGAGCACACTCGCGGCGCTGGCGCAACCGCCGCCGCAGGCGCCTGTCGGTGTCCTCGACAGGCCGCTGGAAGGCCCGATCTCCAGCACCTTCGGCCCCCGCCTCAATCGCTTTCATGCCGGTATCGATTTCGCCGTCGCCAGTGGCACACCGGTGCGGGCGGCGGCGGCCGGCAGCGTGGTTTCCGCCGGCCCGGGCGGAAACTTCGGGCTTCTGGTCGTGGTTGCGCACAGCGGGGAACTGCGTAGCTACTACGCCCATCTCTCGCGCGTCGACGTCACCCCTGGGCAAAGCGTAAATAGTGGTACTCAGCTCGGGCTGTCTGGGCAAAGCGGCGAGGCGCGCGGTCCGAATCTGCACTTCGAGCTTCGCCTGAGGGGCGCCGCGGTCGACCCGCTTCCCGCACTGCGCTAGCTTGATCCCATGCAAACGGTTCTAGTCGCCCGCCACGCCGAGAGTGAGTGCTCGGCTCGAGGCATCGTCAACGGCGAGCCGAACAGTCGCTGCCCCCTGAGCGAACGCGGCGAGAAACAGGCTCGCGCGCTCGGTCGCTCGCTGGTAGGGCGCCAGATCGATCTCTTCGCGACGAGCGAGTTCCCGCGGGCGCGCCGGACGGCCGAGGTCGCCTTGGCCGGGCGCGAGCCGCCCTGGCTCGAGCTGGCCGAGCTGAACGACATTCGCGTCGGCGCTTTCGAGCAGGGCCCGCTCGAGCAGTACACGTCCTGGGCGCACACGCACGGTCCCGAGGATCGGCCGGCCGGAGGAGGCGAGAGCCGGAGCGAGGCGGCGGCGAGGTTTGCTCGCGGATTCCGAATCGTGCTGGCTCGCGCCGAGCCCGTCATTCTCGTCGTTACGCACGGCCTGGCCGTTAGCTTTCTGCGCGAGGCTTCGGCTGGCGAGGGGTTTCGCGCCCACCACGTTCCGGTTCCCTACGCGCGCCCGTTCGAATTCGGCGCCGAGGAGTTTGCCCAGGCGCTCGACCGGCTCGAAGCCTGGCTGCTGGATCCGCACTGGAGCGAGTAAACACCGGCCTGACGACGGTGCCTCTCGACGGGTTAGCTTCTATTCGCTCGGTCGCGCCTCGCGCAGTACCTTGATCAAGGCGGCGAGTTTCGCGTCGGGGTCGAAGCCGCCCGGCCACGGCTCGGCGAGCACCTTGCGAGCGCGATCGTCGAGCGGCGAAAGCAACCCCGCGTCGGCGAACGTCTGAGCCTCCTCGATACGGGGGTCGCGCGGCGGGAGTTTCCGCACATAGCTGCCAAGATCCTTCGCTTCTCGGATCGGCGGGCTCACTTCGGCTCGCGTGGAGCCGTACTCGATCATCATCCCGCCGTTGAGACTTTCCGCCTCTTCGTCGAGCGCCCTGGCGAGCGCGTTTCTCGCGAGTTTGAGCCTCGCATCCTCGTCGGCCGTGCGGTTCCGCGCGCGCCGCTCCTCGAATCGGTTCCACAAACTCATTCCTTGCAACCTCCTGTTCGGGGTGGAAATCTCAACGCAGTATTACGCGCTCGACCGCCCAGAGCGACAAAGACGTTGCGACCGGCAAGTTTGTCTGACTGCGAGTGGGGTTGACAGGGGCGCGCTCCGGTTGCCTTTGCCCGCCCGTTGAGCTCGGCTCCGAGGCGCTCGACCGGCTCGAGGACGGCCGAAGCATCCGCGCTGGATAGGTCTCGTATAGCGACAGCGTGATCCCCCAAGCCGTATCCGGGGCGAACTCCGCCGCCCAGGTCGGCGCCAGTAGCCGTGGTCGGCCTTCTCTGACTCCGATCGGATACCTATTCGCCGTTCGTTGCCGGGAAGTAGACCGATTCGCAGAGCGCAACGCGCACCGGAGCGTGTGGGCTCCTGAGACAATGAGCTGATGGAGGCCTCACAGATCCGCGAGCGAGTCGAACAGCTGATCCGCGCCGAGAACCTGATCGAGCCCGGCGGCGACGTTCTCTGCCTGGTCTCGGGCGGCGCCGACTCGACCTGCCTCTGGCACGCGCTACGAGCGCTGGACTACCGGGTCAGCGCCCTGCACGTGAACCATCGCCAGCGCGGAGAAGAGTCCGAGCAGGACGCGTCTTTCTGTCGCGATGAACTCGGTGCTGAGGTGGTAGAGGCCGGCGAGCCGGGGATGAGCGAAGCCGAGTTGCGCGAGCTTCGCTACTCGTTCGGCGCCGGGCGCCTCCGCGCGACAGGGCACACCGCCTCCGACCAGGTCGAGACGATCATCTACCGGCTGGTCTCGAGCGGGAGTACTCGTGGAATCAAGCTGAGGCGCGAGGATGGCGTCGTGCGCCCGCTGCTGGGGCTCTGGCGAGAGGAGACGCGGGCCTACTGCCTTGCAGAAGGTCTTGGTTATCGCGAGGACTCGAGCAATCCCGGCACCGTGAGGGGCGTGATTCGCAGTGAGGTCCTGCCCGCGCTTCGCCGTCTGCATCCCGCGGCCGAGGAGAACATTCTCGCGTGCGCGCGCGAGCGTCCACGACTGCCGCGCGGGCTGGAGGGAGCGCTACTCGAGCTTCTGGGCTCGCACGAGGGCTCGAAGTCGGTCGATCTGAGCCCGGCGCTGAAGGCCGTGCGGGAGTACGACCGGCTCTTCATCGAGCAGGCGCCCTTGCCGCTCGAGGGCAGGGTGCGCTTCGGCCCCTGGATCCTCGAGTCCGGGATGGAGGGATTACAGGTACGCTGCTTCAAGCCCGGCGATCGCCTCGCCGGACGAAAAAAGAAGATTCAAGACGTGTTCGTAGACGCCAAGATTCCCCGTTCGCAGAGGAGCTCCTGGCCGCTCGTGGCCAAGGGCGAGGAGATCGTCGCAGTGCCCGGGATCGTGGCGGCGCCGGGCTACGAAGACGCTGTTCGAGCGACGAGGGAAGACGACCGGTGAGTCTTTCAGAGCAAGGAGAGAAGTGGCTGTGAACGATGCGCACCTCGACCGCGGCGTGGGTGAAGTTCTCGTCTCGGAGGAGCAGCTGCGCGAGCGCGTCGCCGAGCTGGGCCGCGAGATAGCGGCCGAGTACGAGGGGCGCGAACTTCTCCTGGTCGGCGTGCTCAAGGGAGCCGTCTTCTTCATGGCCGACCTGATGCGCGAGCTCCCGCTTTTCTGCGAGGTCGATTTCATGGCCATCTCCAGCTATGGCTCGGCGACCGACTCCTCGGGCGTCGTGCGCATCCTCAAAGACCTGGACATCAACATCGAGGACCGCCACGTCCTGGTCGTCGAGGACATCATCGATTCCGGGTTGACGCTCTCCTATCTGATGAGAAACCTTCGCTCGCGCGCACCGGCCTCGCTGGAGGTCTGCGCCTTATTCGTCAAAGAGTCGGCGCACAAAGTACGCAAAACGGTGCGCTATGTCGGCTTCGACATCGCCGACCGCTTCGTCGTCGGCTACGGGCTTGATTTCGCCGAGCGCTACCGCAACCTCCCGTACGTCGCGGTGCTCGACGATTCGCTGCTTCCCGAAGGAATGTGAAGCAATCCGGCTCCCGCCGGGCCGGATTACCGCCCTCGAAGGGCGACTCAACTGAGGCTAATGAGGGAAGTACTACTGCTACGCTCCGCGTGGAGGTTTATCTATGGGCCGGTTCTTTCGTAGCGCGCTCTTCCCCTTGGTTCTGATCGTCGGAGCCGTCTTTCTCGTGTCTCAGCTTCTGCCGAGCTCCAGCAGCTCGAAGAGCAAGGCGCTCACCTATTCGCAGCTGATTCAGTACACCAAGGCGAACAAGGTGCACGAGGTGACCTTCACGCCCAACTCGCAGCAGATCAAGTACGTGCTCAACATCCCCGCGGGGTCTCCCACGGGCACCAAGCCCGTCAGCGGCAAGGTCAGCTACCCGAGCGCTCAGTCGGAGGCCAACTTCGAGCAGATTCTCCAGCAGCACCGCGTGCTCTACGCCTCGAAAGGCACCGGCTCCTCGCCCTGGCTTTCGATCCTCGGCTACCTGCTCCCATTCGTGCTCTTCCTTGGGATCTGGATCTTCATGATGAATCAGATGCAGGGCGGCGGTTCGAGGGTGATGAGCTTCGGCAAGAGCCGCGCCAAGCGGATGACGCCCGACGCGCCGAAGATCACCTTCCGCGACGTCGCCGGGGTCGATGAGGCCGTCGAGGAGCTGCAAGAGATCAAGGAGTTCCTCGAGAACCCGAAGAAGTTCCAGGCGCTCGGGGCGCGCATCCCCAAGGGCGTGCTGCTCTATGGACCGCCCGGAACCGGCAAGACGCTGCTTGCCCGCGCTGTCGCCGGTGAGGCCGGGGTGCCCTTCTTCTCGATCTCCGGCTCCGACTTCGTCGAGATGTTCGTGGGCGTCGGCGCCAGCCGCGTACGCGATCTGTTCGAGCAGGCCAAGCAGGCGTCGCCCTGCATCGTCTTCATGGACGAGATCGACGCCGTCGGACGGCATCGCGGCGCCGGGATGGGCGGCGGCCACGACGAGCGCGAGCAGACGCTGAACCAGCTCTTGGTCGAGATGGACGGCTTCGAGCTGAAGGACAACATCATCCTGATTGCCGCGACCAACCGGCCCGACATCCTCGACCCGGCGCTGCTGCGTCCCGGTCGCTTCGATCGCCAGATCGTCGTCGACCGGCCCGATCGCATCGGCCGGCGCAAGATCCTCGAGGTGCACTCCAAGGGCAAGCCGCTGGCCGCGGAGATCGACCTGGATACCCTTGCCGCCGGTACGCCCGGCTTCACCGGCGCCGACCTGGCCAATCTCGTCAACGAGGCCGCGCTGCTCTCGGCTCGCCGCGGCCGCAAGCAAATAGGCCAGGAGGAGCTCGAAGAGGGGATCATGCGCGTGATCGCCGGTCCCGAGAAGCGAACGCGACTTCTCTCCGAGTCGGAGCGGAAGATCACCGCCTACCACGAGATGGGCCACGCGATCGTCGGCTACTTCCTCAAGCACACCGACGAGGTTCACAAGATCTCGATCATCAGCCGTGGGCAGGCGCTCGGTTACACGATCTCGCTGCCGCGTGAGGATCGCTACCTGACCACGCGCGCCGCGCTGATGGATCAGCTTGCGATGTCGCTCGGCGGTCGAGCCGCCGAGGAGATCGTCTTCGAGGAGGCCACCACCGGCGCCGCCAACGACCTCGAGAAGGTCACCGCGACCGCCAAGCAGATGGTGATGCGCTACGGCATGAGCGAGAAGCTCGGCCCGCGCGTGCTCGGCCATTCGGCCGAAATGCCCTTCCTCGGTCGCGAGCTGGGTCGCGAGCCGGACTACTCGAACGAGATCGCGCGCGAGATCGACGACGAGATCAGAAACATCATCGAAGAGGCTCATCAAACCGCGCTCTCGGTACTGCGCGAGCACGACACCGACCTGCGCCGGATGGCCGACCTCTTGGTGGAACGCGAGACGATCGACAAGGAGCAGTTCGAGCGCTTGCTGGCGGGCGAGCCCGAGAAGGACGTGTTCGCCGATTCCACGCCTCCGGCCTCGGCGGGCAGCGAGGGCAAGAAGGCGCGTAAGCCACGCCCGACCAAGACCAAGCCCTATCCGGTGCCCGGCGCACTCTCGAAGCCTCCGCCGCCCGAAGCCGCCAAAGGCTAGATGACCGGCAGCAGCGACTCGCGGCGCGTCGTGTACGCGTCGCTCGTCGGGATGGCCGTTTGCTTCGGCGGGACGTGGCCCGCGGGGAAGGTGGCGGCCGCGCACGTCGCTCCGGCGACCGTGGCAACAGCGCGATTCGCCGTCGCCTGCGTACTGCTTGTGATCTGGGCGCGGCTCAGGGGACGACGTATCCGCTTTCCCGCGCGGCGGGAGCTTCCACTCGTGCTCGCGATGGGCCTGACCGCAGTCGCCGTGTACAACCTCTGCTTTCTCTACGGGCTGCGGCTCGCGCCGGCGAGTGACGGCTCGATAATCGTTCCGGGCCTGATTCCCGTGCTGACCACTCTGTTGGTCTGGCGGTTGCTCGGCGACCGACCCGGGCGATCGACCGCGATCGGCTTTGCGCTGGCACTTGCCGGGCTCGTCCTCGTTGTCGACCCGGTTGGGGGCATCGATGCGCGGCGGCTCACGGGCGACGCCATCCTGATGGGCGCCGCCTTGTCTTGGGCCTCGTACGCGATGGTCGCACGCCGAGCTTCGGCTCACTTCGACTCGGTCACTGCGAACGTCTATCTCGCGGGCGCCGGCGCGGCGCTGCTTTTTCCACTCTCGTTTTTCGGCGGGGGCTGGGGGCGCCTCGCCGCGGCCTCCGGAGCCACCTGGACGGCGATCGCCTATCTGGCCGTTGTCGGAACGGTGCTCGGCTTCGTGCTCTTTTCCGAGGGCGTTCGCATTGTCGGCGTCGCCTCGACGTCGGCGTTCACGCTGCTCGTGCCCGTGTTCGGCGTTCTCGGCTCCGTGCTCGTTCTCGGCGAGCCGCTGCGAGCGACGCTCGCGGCCGGCGGCGCTCTCGTGATAGCCGGGTTGTGGTTCGTCCACCGCCCGATGACGGGCGGCGTGCGACGATACCGGGAGTGAGACTCCCGATCGAGCAGAGATTTCCGCGCCCCGCGGTGATGGGGATTGTCAACGTCACGCCCGACAGCTTCTCGGACGGCGGCCTCAACTTCGAGCCCGAGGCGGCGGTCGCCTCGGCGCGGCGCATGCTCGCCGAGGGCGCGGCGATCGTCGACATCGGCGCCGAATCGACCCGGCCGGGCGCGGATGCGGTGAGCGCCGACGAGGAGTTACGCCGAGTCGTGCCGGTGCTCGAGGAGCTGCGCGGCGCTCCCCTCTCGATCGACACGAGCAAGGCCGAGGTCGCCCGCCGCGCGCTCGAGCTCGGGGCCGAGCTGGTCAACGACGTCACGGCGCTGCGCGGCGATCCGCTGATGGTCGACGTGGTGGCCGAATCGGGCGCCTACCTCTGTTTGATGCACATGCTCGGCGAACCGCGCACGATGCAGGACGAGCCGATATACGCAGACGTTGTCGCAGAGGTGGCCGCGTTCCTCGAAGAGCGGCTGGCCTTCGCCACCTCGCACGGCGTGCGCGAGGATCGAATCTGCCTCGACCCCGGGTTCGGCTTCGGCAAGACGGTCGAGCACAATCTGGCGCTCGCGAGGCGGCTTGACGTTCTGCTCGCGCTCGGCCGCCCCGTTCTGGTCGGTTTCTCGCGCAAACGCTCGCTCGGGCGGCTGCTTGGCGATCCGAAGGCGACACGAGGAACGACAGCGGCCTCAATCGGCGCGGCGCTGGCGGCCTTCGATCGCGGCGCCGGCATCTTTCGCGTGCACGACGTGCGCGAGCACGTCGAGGCCCTGGCGATCGCGGCCGCGATCGAAGGCGGCGGCGACTCATGACCAGGGCGTACGTGGGCCTGGGGGCCAACCTCGGCGATCGGGAGGGAATGCTGCGCCTCGCGCTCGAGCGCCTCGCCGCCGAGCCGAGCGTCGAAGTGGTCGCGTCGTCGACGCTGCGGGAGACAGAGCCCGAGGACTTGCTCGACCAGCCGCGCTTCCTGAACGGCGCTGCGGTTGTCGAGACCGATCTTTCGCCCAGGCAGCTACTGGCGCGCCTTCAGCTGATCGAATGCGAGCTGGGCCGGCGCCGCGCCGGTCCGCGCTTCGGGCCGCGGGTGATCGATCTCGATTTGCTTCTCTACGACGACCTGGTGATGAGCGCGCCGGAGCTCGAAATTCCCCATCCTCGTTTGCACCTGCGCCGTTTCGCGCTCGAGCCGCTGGCCGAGCTGGAGCCCGATCTGGTTGTCCCCGGCAAGGGCCCGCTGAGAGCCTTGCTCGCGGGGCTAGACTGAGAGTCGTATGTCACACCTCGACGATCTCGATGAATACGAAGCCGAGCTCGAGCTGCGGCTGAAGAAGGAGTACACGGCCGTCTTCGGTCTCTTCCGCTACTGCATCCTCACCCCGGATGTGACCTATCTCTGCAACAAGCTCGACGTCGAGCAGGCCAGCCAGCCGAGCTATCCGTACCTGCACCTGCGCATGGAAGACGTCTGGGTTTGGGACAAGAACCGCCCGGCCCGGATCATCCCGCGCGCCGAGGTCTTCACCTCCGGCGACGTGACCATCGAGGAGCTGAACAGCGGCGAGGGCTCGCAGCTGACCGCCGCCGCCCTGGCCGAGCGGATCGGAGAGCAGCTCCAGTCCGACGACGATCTCTAGGCTCTCGGCATGCTGCTCGCCGTCGACGTCGGAAATACGCAGACTGTTCTCGGGCTGTTCGATGGGGAGCGGCTCGTGCAGCATTGGCGGGTTGCCACCGAAGCGCACCGAACCGGTGACGAGCTCGCCTCTCTCTTTCGCAATCTGATCGATTTCGAGTCCGTCTCGGGGGTTTGCCTGGCCTCGACCGTGCCGGCGCTCGTTCGCAGCTACGAAGAGCTTTCCGAGCGCTGGCTCGAGCGCGAGATGATCGTGCTCGGCCCTGGAACACGTACCGGTATCGCCATTCGCTTCGACGATCCACGCGAGGTCGGCCCCGACCGCATCGCCAACGCGATCGCAGCGCTCGAACGTCATGGCGCTCCCTGTATCGCGGTCGATTTCGGGACGGCAACCAACTTCGACGCGATCTCGGCGGAGGGTGAGTACATCGGCGGCGTCCTGGCGCCCGGGATCGAGATCTCGATGGAGGCTCTCTTCGCCCGGGCGGCGCGACTGCGCCAGGTGGATTTCGCCGAGCCGGCGAACGTGATCGGCAAGAGCACCATCGCGGCGCTCCAGTCGGGCCTCGTGTTCGGCTTCGCCGGTCAGGTCGACGGCATCGTCGAGCGTATGCGCGCCGAGCTCGAGGGAAAGGTCAAGGTGATCGCCACCGGCGGCCTCGCCGAGCTGATCGTGCCGCATTGCCGCACGATCGAAGCGATCGACGAGTTCCTCACCCTCGAGGGACTGCGTCTCGTCTGGGCGCAAAACGCACCCGGTTAAGCGGAGCGTTCGCGGGCGAGATATAAAGAGCGGGTGCCGACTTCGGATCCGCGCCAGCCGAGTACGTCGACGGAGGTTTCCGGGCGAGCGAATCGGCGCGGGCGCGCTGTCGCCCCGCTACGAGCGCTCTTTCCGGGCGGCCGCTCCGACCTGGCCCGGGCATTGCCGCTGCCGGCCGTACTGGCGCTCTTGCTCTACTGGGCCTCGGACGAGGGTGGATTCCGGCCGGCGCTCTGGTACCCCGGCGCGCTGATCGTCGTCTGGCTGCTCGTCATCTGCGTCGCCAACCCGATGTTCTCGCTCGGGCGGCGTGAGTGGAGAAGCGCGGCGCTTGCATTCTTCGCTCTTTTTGCGCTCTGGAGTTTTCTCTCGATCATCTGGGCGACGGTGAAGGGCGACTCCTGGGACGGCGCGAATCAAACCCTCCTCTACTTCACGATCTACGCGATCTTCTCTCGCTGGTCGACCAACGTCAGGATCGCGAGTCTGTTTGTCTCGCTGTACGCGATCGGGGTGGCTCTGGTCGGCTTCGTGACGATCGAGAGCGCGCTCCACGGCGGGCATCCGGTGTCGGTTCTGCTGGGCTGGCGGCTGGCAGCGCCGATCGGTTATCAAAACGGCGAGGCGGCGCTCTTCCTGATCCCGCTCTGGCCTGTCCTGTATCTAGCCTCGCGCAAAGAGGTGCCGCCGCTCGTGCGCGGGCTGCTCGCAGCCACAGCGAGCTTGCTCGCGCAGATAGCCGTGCTGGCTCAGAGTCGCGGCTCGATGTACTCGTTTCCGATCGTCTTCCTCGTGTTCGTCCTACTATCGAGCGATCGCGGAAGGGCACTTGTCACCGCGCTGGCCGTTCTCGCGGCATCGGCATTCAACCTGAGCGCCTTGCTCGGCGTATTCCGGGCCGGCGAACGCGGCGACGCCATCGCTCCGGCAATGACTCACGCACGGAACGGGATGATCATCGTCTTTCTCTGCCTGCTTGTCCTGGGAACGCTGGCGGCCGCGCTCGACCGGCGCGTTTCGCTTGCCGAGCGAACCGCGCGCCGGCTCGATAGAGGAGTGCTCGCTGCATTCGGCCTAGCGCTCGTGCTTGTGAGTGCGATCGCACTGATCGCAGTTGACAGCCCCACGCGCAGCGCTCGTAATGCCTGGCACAACTTCACCACCGGAGCGGCCGGCGGATCGAATTCGAGCCATTTCACCTCGCTGTACGGCACCAATCGCTACGACTTCTGGCGCGTCGCCGCCGACGAGTTTCGCTCCCACCCGTTGGTCGGTATCGGGACGAACAACTTCGCGACCGAGTACCTGCAATTGCGCCGCAGCAATGAGGAGCCAAGCGATCCTCATTCGATCGAGATGAGAGTCCTGTCGCAAGCCGGGGTCGTCGGCTTCGTGCTTTTCTTCGCTTTCCTCGCCACTGCTTTCGTCGCCGTGCGCAGGCGCGGTATCGATCCTTTCAGACGGGGTCTGGCCGCCTCGCTCGTAGTCGGGGCGACGTACTGGCTCGTTCACGGCTCGGTCGAATGGTTCTGGGAGATACCGGCCATTACGGCCGCTGCCATGGCCTTCCTCGGACTCGCCGCCGCGATGACGGCCGATGCACCGCGCGACGAGGCGGTCGAGCGTCGACCTGATCGCCGAATGCCAGTCGTCGCTGTAGCCGTGGTTGCGCTCGTTGCATCGGCCAGCTACGGAGCGCCCTGGCTTTCGGCGCGTTATGTCGACACCGCTTCGCAGAGTTGGCGCTCGTCGCCGTCACAGGCTTACCGGATGTTGAATCGAGCTCGCGCGCTCGATCCCTTGAGTGAGCGGCCCGACTTGATCGCGGGCACCATTGCCGAGCGCCGGCACGACTACGGGCGCATGAAGGTGTTCTTCGGGCGAGCGCTAAATCGCAACGAAGCGAACTGGTACGCGCGCTTCGAGCTGGGAATAGCCGAGTACTTGACGGGCGACCGGCCGGCCGCCCTCGACCAGCTGGAGCGCGCCAAGGCGCTCAATCCTCTCGAGCCGATGACACGTTTGGTCATACGTCGCGTTCGCGGGCACAAAGCGATCGACCTCGCAGCTATAGACAGAGCGTTTCTTGCGCGCACCCGGTTGTATGCTCTGGGCAAGGCGTAGTGGTTTCGACTCGCGGCCTTGGGGGAAAGTGTCGTTCCTTACCCGATTGACGTGAAGGGATTGCAACACTAGTCTGAGGGTTACCCGTTCGAGTGATCCGCGTAATGAGACGGAGGATGGTTCAAGTGAAGTTCAAGGCAATATTCGGAGTACTGACTACGGCGCTAGTGGCGGTACCGTCCGCGCTGGCCGTCGGATCAGCTCAGTCCGTGTACGGGGGGACGGCGGGCGTATCGCAGGCGCAGGTTCAAGCCGCAAGCCCAGCGGCAACAGTTTCTTCGTCGGGATCGCTGCCTTTCACCGGTCTCGACTTGATGCTGCTGGTGGGTGGCGGGATGCTGCTTCTTCTCACCGGCATCGCGCTGTATTTGGTTTCGCGCCCGCACGCATCGGCGTAGTTCGTCTTCCGGCCGCTTCGAGGTGTTGGGGGCACCTCGAACGGCCGAGATGATCCGGGCTCGCCCAGTCTCTAACTAGAGGCGAAACAAACCCCTGCGCGCTCGTCGTTTGTTCTGAGGGCGCTCCGGGACAGGCAGATCTTGGACTATCGCGGCGGGCACAGCGTGAGTTAGCCAGTGTGCGAGCTCGGGGTTGTGAAGCGCGGCTGCTGCAGAGCTAGTTCCCGCTCTGCGCAGTCCCGGCCAATGCGCGTCGCTGGCGATCAAGTGCGCATGTCCGGCGGCAATCAGCTCGTGCGCGGTCTTTCGGTTACGGCGGCCGAGGCGCCCGTCGACAGAAGCTGCCGTGAGTTGTACCAATGCTCCGGCCGCCACCAGAGACCCGATTCGCGCCGGGGCTTCTTGAACCTGGGGATTGCGCTCGGGGTGAGCGATGACCGGCGTGATTCCCCGGCGCTTCAGGTTCCAGATCTCGCTCTCGAGCGAAAGCGGCCAGCCGAAGTACGGGAACTCGACCAGCAGATAGTTGGGATTTCCGCCCAAGCCAAGGCGGCGCAGCTCATCGGCGTCGAGAGTCTGCAGGCTGGGAATCGCAATCTCCGCGCCGCCGAGTATCTGCAGCTCGATTTCCTTCTCGCGCAGAGCTTCGTTCAGCTCGAGGACGAGGCGCTCCATCGTCGCGACGGCGGTCGGGAAATCGTCACGCACGTGCGGGGTGG
This sequence comes from Thermoleophilia bacterium, assembly GCA_017882615.1. Classification (GTDB taxonomy): domain Bacteria; phylum Actinomycetota; class Thermoleophilia; order Gaiellales; family Gaiellaceae; genus Fen-549. The sequence goes on along the minus strand of JADGPD010000019.1, from coordinate 16,677 downwards.
CGGCCATGATCTTGGTGCCGTCGCGAGCGGCGGCGATCGCGATCTCGACGCTCTCCTCGAGCGAGCGCGCGCCGTCGTCAACGCCCGGAAGGATATGGGAGTGCAGATCGACCATGGTGCCCAATCTATCGGGCCGCGCTAGCTTCGAGCTCCGTTATGAGCGGTTCGGCGTCCGGAGCCGCCTCCAGCAGGAGCTTTTCGGCGGAGGACAGCGTCAGCACTTCCACGAGCTCTCTACGAAGCTGTCTGGGGAACCGACCGCGCCTCAGGTACCAGCCGTAAAACTTCTTTAGAAAGCTCTGAGCGCGTTTCTCGCCCAGCTCGCGCGCGACCTCGCGCATGAACTGGACGAGCTCGGCGGCCACTTCGGCCTGCGAGGGCTCCTGCTCCTCTCCGCTCAGGATCTCGCTCAGGAGCCAGGGGTTACCCTGCGCCGCCCTCCCGACCATCACCGCGGCGGCGCCGGCGTCGAGGAGCGCGCGCGCCTGCTCGCCGGAGCGGATATCGCCCGAAGCGATGACGGGTATCTCCACGAGCGCTGCGAGCTCGGCGGTGAGCGAGTGGTCGGCGCTGCCGCCGTACATCTGTCGCTGGGCGCGAGGATGGAGTACGAGCGCCTGCGCGCCGGCCGAGGCCAACTGCGGCCCGAGCTCGATGCAAGCTCTCGAGCCCGGCTCGATTCCGCTGCGTAGCTTGACCGTGACCGGGGTCGAGACCGCCGTGGCCATCGCCTCGACGATCCGACAGGCGAGCTCGGGTTGCTCGAGCAGTGCCGAGCCAGCTCCGCTCTTCATCACCTTGCGTACCGGGCAGCCGAGATTGAGATCGACTACGTCGGCGCCGGCCGCTTCGGCCATGCGCGCCGCTTCGGCCGCCTGCGCCGGCTCCGAGCCGAAGATCTGCAGCGCGATCGGGTGCTCGCCCGAGCCGACGCGAAGGTAGTCGCGCGTACGCCGGCTTCCGTGCTCGAGGCCGGCGGCGCTGACCATCTCCGACCAGACCAAGCCGGCTCCGAAGCGTCGAGCCTGGCGCCGATAGGCCTGCACGCTGACTCCGGCCATGGGCGCCAGCGCGAGCCGCGACGGTATCTCGACGGCCCCGATCTTCCAGCTCTGGCGAAGGTCGAGCTCCATGCTGCAATCTAGTCTAGGAGCCGAGTCTTGACTAGCGGCGCCGGTAGCGGTAGCATGCGCGCCCGCGCTGGCGAAAATGCCACGCTTTTTCTTTATGACGCGCAGGAGGCGGCGGTGAAGGAAGTCATTCTCACTCTCGAGGGGTACGAGAAGCTGAAGAACGAAGTCGAGTACCTCTCAACCGAGAAGCGGCGAGATGTCGCCGAGCGCATCAAGGTCGCGCGCGAGTTCGGTGACATCTCAGAGAACGCCGAGTACGACGACGCCAAGAACGAGCAGGCGATGCTCGAGCACAGGATCGCGCTGCTGGAGCAGCGGATGCGCGATGCGAGCGTCATCGACACGAGCGACGTCTCGGCCGACTCCGTCTCGGTGGGAACGCTCGTGCGCCTGCGCGATCTCGAGGCGGGCAAGACGATCGAGTACCAAATCGTGGGCTCCGCCGAGGCCAATCCGGCCGAGAACAAGCTCTCGAACGAGTCGCCGGTCGGCCGCGCGATCATCGGCCACAAGAAGGGCGAGACGGTCGAGGTCGTCGCTCCGCGCGGGACGCTCAAGTTCAAGATCATGGCGATCAAGGCCGCGTAGCCAGCGCTGCGCGCGCGTGTGATCTGGCTTTCGAGGACGAAGTAGCGAAGGCGCTGGACGAGCTTCCGCCCGAGCTCGCCGCCGGCTTGCGCAACGTCGCCGTGCTGATCGAAGACGAGCGCCCCTCGAGCCCCGGTCTGCTCGGGCTCTATCACGGTGTTCCCCTGCCCGAGCGACGCTCCGGCGATCCTATTCAGCCCGACACGATCACCATCTACAGGGAACCGCTCGAGCGGCTGTATCCCGAGCCGGACGAGCTCAGAGAGCAGATTCGCGTCACCGTATTGCACGAGCTTGCGCACTACTTCGGGATCGGCGAAGAGCGCCTGCGCGAGCTCGGCTACGGCTAGCGAGATCCTACCGTTCGCGCTTAATAGATAATGCCCGAGTGCTTCTCGGGCTAGTGGCCACGACTGCGATTCTGGCTGTTGGCGGTGCGGCGATTGCGGCTCGCCTGTCGGGTCGCGGCCTGATCGAGCGCACTCTCGCGCTGATCGTCGGCGCCCTGTCTGAGCTGATCGTATGCCTTCTCGTCGCGGGCATGGGCGGCTTTCTCAATCCGCCGGGAGTTGCCCTCTCGTACTTGGTCGCGAGCTCAATCTTGGTCTGCCTGGTGGCCGGCCCTCGCCGCACTTGGGCCTGGATGAAAACGCTTGCTCGGGATGCGGGTCGCGCGATCGGAGACGGGAAGCGGGTTCTGCGCCGTCCGTGGATCGCGGTGCTGGCGGCCGTCTCCGCCGTTGAACTGGTTTGGCGAGGAGTGCTCGCCTACGCGCTTCCGCTCACCGGCAGTGATGCGCTGCACTATCACCTGACCACCGTCGCTTGGTGGCTTCAGACCGCCGGCTTCTCGGAGAACCCATTCACCGCCGAGTCGCGGGGCTACCCGTCCGGCACCGAGCTCGTATTCGCACACGTCGCCCTCTTCGCGCATCGGATCGAGGTTGTCAACCTCGTCCAGATCGGGTTCGCGCTGCTTGGTGCGCTGGCGACGGCAGGGCTGGCGCGGGTCTTCGGTGCGAGGCGGGGGACATCTGCGGTCGCCGGGATGCTGTTCTTCCTCACGCCGGTCGTGCTCGCACAGTCGGCGATCGCCTACGTCGACATTGCCGCCGCCTCCGAGTTCACGGCATCCCTTTACTTCATCTCCCGTTACCTGCGCGGAAGCGAGGAGACATCGTCGGGCGCTGATCGAAAGAACGTTTTACTGGCCGGTCTGGCAGGCGGACTGGCCCTTGGTAGCAAGCCGAGCGCTCCGCTCTGGATAGGCGCGGTCATCTTTGCATTGGTCGTGTTTTCCTTTTTCGCGCGCACGCGCTACGCGGTTCCGCTCAGGCGATCGGCGGGGACGCTGGCTGTGTTCGTTGCCGCCGTGATGATCGTCGGCGGCTACTGGTACGTCCGAAACTCCGTCGTCTACCACGACCCCGTCTATCCCGCGAGCGTTGTGGTGCACTCGAGGACTCTGTTCCGCGGCGCGGCAGGGATGGAGCAGCTGGTCGAGTCTCCGCCTGGCCGGGCACCTCGGTTCCCGTTATCGATTGCCCGCTCGTGGGCTCACGATCTGGTTCCTTTCCTCACAACGGAGCGCTTCTACCGCTACGACCAACGCTCCGGAGGCCTTGGACCGGTTTGGATCTACATTCTGCTTCCGGCTCTTGGCCTGAGCGTGCTCCGGCTGGCTAAGAAACGGGACGTCGCAGTGATCGGCATACTCGCCACGGTGACCCTGGCCTGGTTGGCCAGTCCGTATGCGTGGTGGTCGCGCTTTAGCCTAGTTCTCGTCTCCATCGGTGCGGCCTCGGCGGCAGTTCAAATCGACCGGTTATGGCCGCTTCGCCGGGCGAAGCTTCTCGCTTGGGGCATGGTCGCGACCGTCCTGCTCGGGGTTTGCATGGCAACCTGGGAGTATCAGCTGGGTGACGGGCGATCGATCGACACTGTGGCCGCCGCTCGCCTTGTTGCTGCTGGCCAGGCCGAAAGGACACTCGATATCGGAGGCTTTGAGGTTGCCCAGCGAGCTCCGGCGGGAAGTGTCGTGGCAGTAGATCCGAACGACGTGACGATTCTGTTTCCCGTCTGGGGCCTGCGCTTCGAGCGCAAGGTCGTGGCGGTTGACCTCGATGCGGCCGGCGCCTGGGATCGGCTCCGCCGGAGCGGCGCCGAATACGTTTTCGTCGCTAGCGAGCGGGCGGCGCGCCGGGTCTCCCTGCTGCGACCGGGCTCGACGCGGCTGGTGGCGGCGAAGAACGGCTTCCGTATCTTTCGCATCCGTCCGGCGGCCTCGACTTGATCGAGGTGGGTTCCGCCGGGCGATCGAGATTCGCGTCGGCGCCCCTTCTTCCGACTGCTCAAAGCAGCCTCGGCCATACTTCCTCTCATGCCGGAACTGCCCAAACGCTTTCCTGAGCGAGACGAGATCGTGATCGCAGTCGCCGATGCGACCGCGCTCGAGTCTGGAACCGACGGCGAGACTTCGCGCCGCCTGGCCGGACGAGTGCTGGCGCGGCGAGAGATGGGCAAGCTGACCTTCCTCGATCTCGTCGACCGCTCGGGCCGGATACAGCTCTTCTGTGAGCAGAGCGTCCTCGATGGGCTCGATCTCGATCTCGGCGACATTGTCGGCGCGACCGGTCGGCCGATGAAGACGCGCCGCGGCGAGCCCTCGCTCAGGGTCTCGACGCTGGAACTGCTGGCCAAGATCCGCCGCCCCCTGCCCGATCTCTATCACGGCCTCACCGATGTCGAGACGCGCTATCGCAAGCGTTATCTCGACCTGCTCGTCAACGAGGAGACGCGGCGGGATGCTCTGCTGCGCGCCCGCATGGTCTCGAGCATCAGACGCCGGCTCGATGACGAGGGGTTCGTCGAGGTCGAGACCCCGGTCCTGCAGCCGCGCTACGGCGGCGCCTTCGCCCGTCCCTTCGTCACCCACCACAACGAGCTCGATCAGGACTTCTACCTGCGCATCGCCACCGAGCTGTACCTGAAGCGGCTGATCGTCGGCGGGCTGGAGCGCGTCTACGAGATCGGTAAGGACTTTCGCAACGAAGGTGTCTCGTACAAGCATCAGCCCGAGTTCACGATGCTCGAGTGGTACGAGGCGTATGCGGACTACCGCGATGCGATGGCTCGCGTCGAGACGCTGGTGGAGGCGGTGGCATTCGAAGTCATAGGTACGACCAAGGTCGAATTCCGCGGCAACGAGATCGATCTCGTTGCCCCCTGGCGCCGGCTTCGCCTGCCCGACGCTCTCGAGGCGGAAGGGCTGTGGACACGCGACGAGGCCGAGCTACGAAGCCGGCTCGAGGCCCGCGACATCGACGTCAGCCACGATCACACCTGGGCGCAGCTGGTCGATCATGCTCTCTCGGCTTTCGTCGAGCCGGCGCTAGTGCAGCCGACTATCCTGCACGACTATCCGATCGAGCTCTCGCCCTTTGCCCGGACGACCGACGACGATCCGACGCTGGTCGAGCGCTTCGAGTACTTCATCGGCGGAATGGAGATCGGCAACGCCTTCAGCGAGATCAACGACGCAGTCGATCAGGCCGAGCGCTTCAACATGCAGCAGTCCGAGCGCGAGGCCGGCGACGTGCTCGCCGAGGAGGGAGACCCGGACTTCGTCGAGGCGCTTTCCTACGGCATGCCGCCCACGGGCGGGCTTGGGCTGGGCATCGATCGCCTGGCGATGGTGTTGAGCGGGCGCGAGACGATCCGCGACGTGGTCCTGTTCCCGGCTCTGCGTGCTCGGGAAAGCTGAACTCGTCGCCCGCCAAGCCGGTGGTGACGTGAACTCGCCCGAACGTTAAGCGCCCGCGCCCGCGGCGGTGGCGTAGTAGTTGTCGGCTCGCCGGGAACGCATCGGGCGAGCCCGGTTGAGCGCGACGCCGAGAACCTGGACGTTCGCCCGTTCGAGCTCGTGGATCGTTCGCTCGAGCTCGCTGGGATGCCCGTGGTGGGCGTCGACGACGAGGATCACGGCTCCGATCGCGGTTGCGATTAGCGTCGCCTCGGCGGTACCGAGCAGCGGTGGCATGTCGGCCAGGAGTAGGGCGTTCTTGAACGTTCCGGTGATTTGCGGAAGCGCCGCGTAGATGATCGACGTGGGGTGCTGGAGCGCATTCCCCGCCGTGATGAGATGGAGCGTCGGAATCTCGGTGTTGCGCACCAGCTCTCTGATATTGGTGCCGTTTGGCACGTCGGAGATTCCGGGCGCAAGCTCGACTCCGAAGTAGCCGTGCAATGACGGGCGCCTGAGGTCTGTGTCGATGGCGACGACCTGCTTGCCCATCGAGGCGACTGCCCAAGCGAGATTTGCCGTGACCGAGGATTTCCCCTCGCCGGCCGTGCATGACACCACGCCCACCATCGTCCGCTCGCCGGCGACGATCTCGAAGTTCGTTTGCAGGCGCCGGTATGCCTCGATCAGCTTTGGGTTGCCCGCCTTGGGATCGAAGAGGCGCTTCGGGCTGCGGGGGAAGTAGCGAACGCTCGGGATCTCGGCGATCACCTCGAGCCCGAAACGCTGCCAGATCTCCGTGGCGGTTCGGATGCGCGGCCAGACGGCGTTGGCTCCGATCGCGGCGAGCACGCCGAAGATCAAGCCGAGCACCGTAGAGGCGAACAGGATCAGATTGCGCTTCGGGCTCACCGGCACGGCGGAGGGCCGCGCCCGGTCGATTACCTTCATATGCACGAGGTCGGAAATCTTTGCGTTGACGAGGTTCTCGGCCGCGCCGTTGGCAGCTGCGGCCGCGAGGGCGGGGTCGCTCGCTTCAGCCTGGGCGTGGAGCAGGCTCGTTCCCGCGACTGCGTTGCCGCTGAGCGAGACGTTCTTCCAGGTCAAGCTCGGATCGGAGACTTCGACTCGGGCCCGTACCTGGTTGGCGAAGGTAGCGGTACCGATCTGGTCAGCAAAGGAGGGAAGTAAGGACTGGACGGCGGCTATCGATGTCCAGAAGTCGATCTGCTTCGAGGCGGGAGTAACGAACAGCGTCGCCGTTGACTGGTACCGCTTGGCGGGCAGTAGAGCGGCCACGAACCCGATCGCGAGCGCAAGCGCGAGCACGATCGCCGCAATCGGCCAGAAGCGCCGGAATACACCTAGTAACTCCCTCAATTCCATGCTGGGCTCTCTTTCATGCTGTAGCTGGCATCCGGGACCCGCGCTTGCGCTGGTTCTGGTTGGGTAAGCCTAGTGCTAGCGACGGCGCCGACCAAGAAGCCAAGGAGCGTTGCCAGACGATACTTCTCGAAGATCGATTCCACCATACCTTTGGCGATGAGACCCGATAAGGCGCAGGTGCAGGCAACGGCGACTGCCGCTATCAGAGGATCGGGATGTTTGAGCCAGGTCGCGAAGCCGTCGAAGAGCGTGAGCGCGAGCGCGGTGATGAAGAGGCCGAGCCCAATCGCTCCGACTCGCAGCAAGAGGTCGAGCGCGATGTTGTGAGTGAGATCCGTCGTGACGAAGACTTTAAAGCCGGGATCCCAGTGCTGATAGGTGAACCCGAGCCCGGAGCCGATGATCGGATTCCGGTCTATCAGGCGGCGCGCCGTTGCCCATTGGTTGAGACGGTCTTGCGCCGAGAGCTGTTTGGCACGGGTATCGAAGGCGGCATTCACCGCGCCGGAGAAGGGGACGGTGGGCTGGCGCTTGCCGACGACGGCCGTGACGAGCACCGGAACGAGGAGGAGTGCAACGAACGTTGCCACACCCAGGCCGATCTCAGTCGGTGTCGAGCGAACTCGTTTCCAGCCGATTGCGATCGCGATGAAGAAGATCGCCAGCCCGACCGCCATTGCGATCAGCGCCGCGCGCTGTCCGGCTACGACGGAGGCAAATAGAAGCGGGAGTGAGGTGATGAGCAAGCGCGCTCGGCGCTCGCTACAGATCGCGATCGCAGCGGCGATGAGCCCGAGGGAAAGGAAGATCGTGGCCGCGTCGGCGCCCATCTCGCCCATGTTCCTGATCGGAACGGCCGGTATCGCCAGCGAGATGTTCGCGCGGAGTTGGCTGAGCACGATGCCGATCGCCGCCATCAGGCTCGCGCCGTAGAGAAATCTGCGGAACGTGCGCCCGTGCGCGAACTCTCCGGCCGGGACGCCGGCGACGAGCACGAAGAAGCCGATGTAGGCGATCACCTTTCCTTCGAATAGGGCCAGGTTGGCCGAGTTGCCGTTCTTGACCCCGATTACCGCCGCCGCGACGAGCCACGCCAAAAACGCCAGCCACCAGAGCGAGGCCGCTCGCATCAAGAACGGTCGGCCGCGGGCAAGCAGTCGGGCCGTCAACGCCACGGGTACGAGGATCTCCGGAAGGCGGAAAGAGAGGCCGGTATCGGCGCCGCCTACTCCGGATCCCCCTCCGAGCACTGGATGGAAGATGCCGGCCGGTATCAGGCTCTGATTCGGATAGATCCAAGCCTCGATCAGCACGAGCCCGAAGATCACGAGCACCGTGGTCATCCGCTTTCCTGCCCGCTCGAGTCGCAGGAACCCCGCGAACACGAGAACCGCGGCCAGTCCCACGATCGCGAGTAGGACGACGTGTCTCATCTCGGGCTCACCGGCGGATGTCGTCGTTGAGGTTCACGGGTGCTTGAGCAGGCGCTGGCGTATCGCCGGTCGACGTTGCACCAATGGTAGTCGCCGGGTAGTCGCCGCCGAGGCGAGATCGACTCCCCAATCGGTCGTCGGAACGGTGGAACAAGCGAATGAGCTCGCTAGCTCGCCGGGCTGCGCGTGCCTGCATCTCGCGAAGAGGTCGATTGCCTATTTGAGAGGTAAACGCGGTTCGTCTCGGCCGCCATGCGTCCCGGGCTGAAGATCGAGTGCGCGCGTGCCGTGGCTCGCTCGGTGTGCGCCGTCCGCGCCGCCGGATCATTGAGGAGCTCGATGATCGCCGAGGCAAGCAGATCCGGGCGCTCCGGCGCGACGAGCTGCCCACAATCGGCGACGACCTCGGGAAGTCCGCCGACGGAAGTGGCGATGATCGGGACGCCGGCGAGCATGGTTTCGATCGCCACCAGGCCGCAGGCTTCATAGCGCGAAGGGGCGACCATGACGTCAAAAGCGCGTATCAGCGCCGAAGCGTTCTCGCGGTATCCGAGAAAGCGCACTCCGCTCGCTGTGCCGAGCTGCTCGAGCCGCGCCCGATCGGGGCCGTCGCCGATGACAACGAAGACCGTCTCCGGATGATCGTCGCGTATCAGCGCGGCAGCAGCGCAGAACACGTCCCATCCCTTTTGGTCGTGTAAGCGGCCAATCCCGCCGACGACAAGATCGTCCGGCGCCAATCCAAGGACGGCACGCGGCTCCGCCTGAAACTCGGGCATGTCGAGTCCGTTCAAGACCGAAAGAGCGTTGGCACCGGCTGCGCGTGCGTAATCCTTGACAAACCCGGATACGGCTATCACCGACTCGGGCGATCGGAGAGCTCTCGCCGAGATTCGCTCACGCCAGCGTTTCCGCTCGGGGATGACGAGATGCAGCGTCGCGACCGTGCGCTTGCGAGCAGCACGAGCTGCGATGAGCGGTCCGAGCCCATCGCCCTGATCGCTGAGGTTGACATGAACGAGGCCCGGATCGAGCTTGCGTAGGACGCGCACGGTGCGTGCGATCGCGCGCGCACGCGGGATGCGTCCCAAACCGGGGATGATGATCAGCTCGGCGCCGGCTTCGGCGAGGCGCCGCCGCGTCTCATCGTCGGCGAGATCGCCGAGGAGGGCGACGAATCGCCACTCGTCGCGGAGATGGGACAAGAGAGTGGACAGATACAGCTCGGCGCCTCCAAACGCCGCGCTGTCGGAGACGACCGCAATCGTGCCGAGCGCCATCAGAGCGCCATCGACCGCGGGCTCGGGGGAGAGCTCGGATTGCCGCTGTCCCCGCATGTAGGTAGTACGCGCTCGGGCTTGGGCCAGCGCGCGGGTCGATCGCCACGGGCCCACCTGATCGTCCCACCGATCCCAACAGCCTGCAGGAAGAGCACCTGCGCGGCTAGTCGCCCGAAGCGCCCGCTCGACAGGCCGCGTCGCTGGCGGACAAACGAGAACGCACCGAAAGCGTGAAGCGCCAGAAATCCGCGGGCAAGCCGACTCTCTCTCACAGAAGCAAGAGCGATGAGCACGAGTCCGACGTGCGCCAACGGGCCCAGCGACTGGCGGAAGAGGCGATGGCCCCAGAGTTGGACGGCGACCGGGCTGCTCCCGGGTATGAGGAGCCGTCGCCGTCGCCAGAGCACATCGTTCGCGCCCGCGACGATGCGCGTTCTGCGCTCCCACTCGTCGGCGATCGTGGCACTCTCGGCTTCGCTTGCGCAGACCTCGGGCTCGTAGGCAATCCGAGCGCCGCGCTCGACAACGTCGAGCGCCAGCCAGAGATCGTCGACGGCGATGTCCTCGGGAAGCTCGACATACTCCTCGCGACGAAACGCCGCCAGCTCACCAATCAGGCCGATCGTCGTTCCGGTTCGGCTCTCGCGGCGCTTGAGCCAAGACTCGAACATCCAGTAAGCGCTTTCGCCGCTCGTAGTCTCGATGTGCTTCTCCGCTGCTACAGCGCCGATGCTCGGATCGTCGAACCAGCGCACGAGCTTCTCCAGGCTGCCTGCATCGATCATCGCATTCGCATCCGTGATAGCGACGATCTTCGAATTGGCCGAGCGTACGCCCAGGTTCAATGCCGCGGCTTTTCCCAGTCGCTTTGGAGGAGCGATCACCCGGGCCGATGTCGCTCGGGCCGATGCGGCCGTCTCTTTGTCATCGGCGACAATGATTACCTCGAGTTGGCCCGGGTAGCCGTTAGCGAGCAGGTTTTCGACCTTGGCGGCTATCACCGACTGCTCGCGGAAGGCCGGGACTACGACAGCGAGGTCGGGCCAGCTAGTCGGCTCGGGCGGCTCGGGGTCGGGAAGTCCGCGAGTTCGCCAACCGAGCCAAAGCGGATATAGAACGGGTCCGATAGCGGCGACGGTCAGCAGCGAAAGCGTCGCGGTCCGGCAGAACTTGGAGGATGAGGTGGTCATTCGCTGAAGGGGGCGGAGGTCTGAACGTTATCGCGATTCCATATATTGTGATCGGCTGCGGCGGTCGAGAACTTGTGGGCTGTTGCGCTCGACGATGTTCGGCGCGCTCGAAAGGGAAATGATCGCGATCTTGCCCTATTACGAATTCGGTCTCGTAATGCGATCGGCACGCGCCCGATGAATACCCTGCCGACGCGATTCCGACGCAACGCGCTTGCGAACTACGCGAACGCATTCGTCACGCTCGCGCTTGCGCTCCTGGTCACGCCGATCCTCGTTCGGGGGCTCGGGAAGGAGGCCTACGGGACGTGGGTTCTCGTGACCTCGCTCGTACTCTATTTCGACCTGCTCAAGTTCGGCTTCAGCAAGGCCGCGATCAAGTACGTCGCCGAGGGCAACGCGATGGGGGACATCGAGCGCGTCCGCCGCACCATCGCCACCTCTTGCGCCGCGCTCTCGCTGCCCGGTCTGGCGCTGCTCCTGGCGGCGCCCGGCTTGGCGTTCCTGTTCCCGGCGCTATTCCATGTCAGCGCCGATCTCAAGCTCGCGGCGATGATCCTTGTCGCGCTGTCAGTCGCCGATCTGGCCGTCGCGATTCCCGCCGATACGTTCGGCTCGGCGCTGAGCGGCTTCCAGCGCTTCGAGCTGCTGAACGCAACGCTCACCGCCACCGCGGTCGCCCAGGCGGTCGCCTGGACGGTGATACTCGCTCTTGGCGGCGGCCTGATCGCTATCGGCGTGGCCGGCGTGAGCCTCAGTGTTGCTTCGCAGGTCGCCCGATACGCGATGGTTCGCGGCCTCTGTGGTGGGCCTCCGCTCAGGCGCCGGTATGTCGATCGCTCGCTTCTCAAGCCGCTCATGAGCATGTCTGGATGGATCGCGCTCACCGACTTCGCGGAGGTCGTCATCGGCGGCCTCGATCCGATCGTCGTCGGTTTGATCTCGGGCGTGCCGCAGGCCGGTGTCTACGCCGTCGGCTCGAAGCTGGCCGCACTCACCAGCCGCTTCACGACTCCGCTCCTGACCATGTTCTTTCCGCACGCCTCGGAGCTCTCCGCCTCGGGGCGGAAGGAGTCGATCCGCGGGACGCTGATCGCGGGCACGCGAATCGCAATCGGGGTTGCGACTCCGCTTACGATCGTGTTGGGAGTGCTCGCTCGGCCGGCAATCCGCGTTTGGGTTGGGCCGCAGTTCGACGAAGCGGCGCTTGTCGTCATCTACCTGTCAACGACGGCTCTTGTCTACGCGGTCGCGCAGACAGGCGTGCTCGTGCTTCGCGGCATGGGCGACGTCAAGTTCCCCGCTCGCATCAACCTGTTCGAAGCGGTACTGAACCTCAGCCTGAGCGTGATTCTCTGTAAGACCATCGGCATCTCGGGCGTTGCGCTCGGAACCCTGATCGCGGCGGTTATCACCCAGCTGATCATCCTTCTGCCGTACATCTGTCGCCGGACTGGGTTGAAGCTCTACTCGCTGATCGGTCTGCTCGCTCGTCAGTTTCTCATTCCGGCTGCTCTTGCTCTCGGGGTCGGCTTTGTCCTACTGAGAATGGGTCTCGACAACCTCGCTCTCGTCACCCTCGCTGGAGCCGCGATCGTGGCCACGTATGTCGCCGTTGCCTTTGTTACGGCGCTCTCCGCCGCTGAGCGGCGCACATTGCTCGATTTCCTCAGGAGGCGGAAGAGTGGACAAATCGCCTGATCCGCGAGAGACTTCGGACGCGCTACGGGTCGTCCTCGTCGATCCGTCCTCGCGGGGCGGGATCGCGGCATACACGCGACTGGTCGCAAGGGCGCTTCGCCTGGCGGACATCGAGGCGGAGATCCTTGCGAGCGTTGCGCTCGAGCTCGCCGATGACGATCTTCGCATCGAGCGGCGCCTTCCCGCCGATCGCTGGGGCAAGCCCGATCGCGCTGGCCCGGGCTTCTACCTGCGGCGGATCCTGACCTGGTACGGCTCAGCCCGTGCCATCAGGAGCTACGTACGCCGGCGCCATCCCGACGTCGTTCATTTCCAGGCGCCGCTCAACCGCCGCTTCGACGCCTTTTTGCTGCGCCGGATGACTCGACGCGTCGCCGTCGTCTGGACTGCTCACGACGTTCTGCCGTTCGAGCAGAGCGAGCGCGACCCGCATTGGTTCGCCTCGATCTACCGCGCAGTCGACCGCGTCGTCGTGCACACGGCTCTCGCGGCCGAAGCCGTCCACTCGCTCGCCGGCGTCGCCGCGGCAGTGATCGCGCACCCCGTCCCCGATGACATCGTTTGCGTTTCGCGTCTCGAAGCGAGGCGGCGCCTGGACTTGCCGGAAGAGGGGCGGATCGCAGCCGCGCTCGGTTTCATTCGGCCATACAAGGGCTACGGGCTACTAGCCGACGTCTGGGAGAGCCTAGGCGAGGACGCGCCGAGGCTGCTCGTGCTCGGCGAGTTGCTGGCCGAGACGGAACGTCCCGTGATCGAGCGCCTCGAAAAGACGGGTCGAGCCGATGTCCGCCTCGGATATGCTTCCGACCTCGATCTGCAGCTTGCCGTGGCGGCCTCCGACATGCTCCTCCTCCCCTACGTAGATGCCAGCGAGAGCGGGCTTCTTCATCTCTCGCGTGCGCTCGGAGTGCCGGTGATCGCTTCCGACACGCCAGAGCTCGCCGCGGCCGTTACTTCGTCGGCTGCCGGTGTCGCGATTCCGCGCACCGTAGATGCCTGGAGCGCCGCGGTCACGGGCGAGCTGATTCCGCCTCCCCCCGAGCCGCCCGACCTGGAGAGCGTCGGTCGAGCCCATCTCGCCGTCTATCGCGAGGTACTGGCAGAGCGGGGTAGGCGCGAATGAGCGCCTTCCGCCGGAGCCGTCCTCTCCGTCTCGCGGTCTACTCGGATGCCACCGAGATAGGCGGTGCCGAGCACTCGCTCGCCAATCTCGTAGGCGCTCTGCGCCCGGATATCGAGGTCACGGTAGTCGGCGTCGACGAAGCGATCGTTTCCCGGATCGCCGATGCCCGACCGGGCTGCCGCACGTTGGTTGTCCCGCCGGTGCGTAACAAGTTCGACCTCCGCCCGATCTTGGCCCACGTGCGGGCGCTGCGGCGCTTGAAGCCCGACGTCTTCCACGCGAATCTCCGCCAACCTTGGTCGTGTCAGTACGGAATCGCCGCCGCTCTTCTCACGCCCGGCACTCGAGTTGTCGCTGTCGAGCAACTACCCGTCGCCCCCTCCGGCGGTTTCCAGCGACGCCTGAAGCGGGCGACCTCTCGCAGGCTTGCGGCTCACGTCGCCGTCGGGACACGATCGGCTCGCGCTCTCGAATCCATGATCGGCCTCGAGCAGGGATCGATCCGCACGATCTACAACGGAATCGCCGATGTGGAGATTCCGTCGATTCCTCGTTCCGTCCCGGGAACTCTCGTCGTTGCGGTCGGCCGCCTATCTCGACAGAAAGGTTTCGACGTTCTACTCCGTGCGCTGGCGGGGCTCCCCGGCGTCTCGCTTCTTCTGATCGGAGATGGACCGCGCCGCTCAGAACTGGAGCAGTTGAGGGACGAGCTGGAGCTCGGCGAGCGCGTGCAGATGATCGGCTGGGTGGACGACGCTCGGCCGTACCTGGGGGCAGCCGACCTACTCGCAGTTCCTTCGCGCTGGGAAGCCTTTCCGCTCGTCATTCCCGAGGCGATGCTCGCGGGCCTGCCGGTCGTCGCCGCGAAAGTGGGCAGCATCGACGAGGCGGTCAGAGACGGCGAGACAGGTCTCTTGGTCGAGGCCGATGACGCCGAAGCTCTCGCGAGCGCGCTTGAGCGGCTGGCCGGCGATCCGGAGCTGCGCGCCGCTATGGGCCGGCGCGGCCGGGAGATCGCCCGCGAGCACTTGACCGCGGCTCGAATGGCGGCGGCTTTCGAGTCGCTCTACGAAGAGATCCTCGACTGAGCCGGAAAGGCGAACTCTGAGACGCTCGTCGTAGCGAGTGCGCTAGAGAGCAAGCGCCGCGGCTAGGGCGGGGGCGATTGCGGCGGGCGTGAAGGCAGCCAGCGCGCGCTCGCGAGCGCGCGCGCCGAGATCGATCCGGACAGCGGGAGAGCGGAGTGAGTCGAGAGCCGTCGCCAGCGCTTCCACGTCTGTCGGGGGAACGACGATGCCGGTGCCCGCAAGCGCCCAGCGAATGGGGCCGAGGTCGCTTCCCACAACCGCCCGCCCGGCCATCATGGCGTCGATCAGCTTCACGGGCAGCTGTCCGCGGCTGTATGTCCAGTCGTGGGACGGAATCACCGCTACGTCTGCTCGATCGAGAATCTCGAGGCCCTCTTCCAGAGACGTCTCGCCCGTCCAGTGCTCGTTCTGACGCGCATCGAGCGGCGCCGTGCCGGTAATCGTCAACCGCATCCCGCCGGCGCGATCGACGGCCTGACGGAGGGTCTCGACTCCCTTGTGTGCTCTGACCGAGCCGACGAAGGCGATCTCGATCTCTTCCGAGCGCCGGTGCGGAGCGCCCGGTGCTCGGGGCGTGCGCGCATGAGGGATCACGCTGGCCTTTCGGTACCAGCGCTCGAGAGCGGGGTTCGAGACGAGAACGGCACTCAGGCGCGAGGCTGCCCAGCGCAGACGATAGGCATGCAGTGGCGGGCGCCCGCGCGCCGAGAGTTGAACGAAAGTCGCGATCTGGCGGCGCCGTCGCTCGCCGAACATGTCCTCCCAGTCGGGGTCGTCGACATCAAGCGCGACGGGCTTGCGCTGGGCTCGACCGAGCTCGATCGCCAGGTCGAGCGAACCCGGCCAGGGCTTGAGCGCCAGCAGCACGTCGCACCAGGCTGCGGCTGCGCGAGCATCCGCTTCCAGGTCGCCGACGAAGGCCCTCTCCTGGGCCAGCGGTCCCCACGGCTTGTTTGTCGCCGGCGCGACGACGCGAGTCTCCCAACCGAGCTCCTTGGCGACCAGCCAGAGGGCGAAGGCTCGCCCGAGCCCGTTCTCCTCGGCCGAATGCGCAAAGAGAGCCAGCCGCATCGTCATTGCCTCACGAGAGGGTTAGCGAGCCCGGAGCAGCGTGCCTCGGGGGAGCCGGCGAGCGCCGGGGCGAGTAGGGTGCCTGGAGAGAGATAGTCCACGTTACCGGTGCTAACTTAGCGCTCGCGCGTTCGGAGATCACGACCTCATGCCGATCTATTTCCTCTGCACCGACGACGAAGTGCCCTTCGGAGGAATCCGAACCATCTATCGCCACGCGGACATCC
This sequence comes from Thermoleophilia bacterium, assembly GCA_017882615.1. GTDB lineage: Bacteria > Actinomycetota > Thermoleophilia > Gaiellales > Gaiellaceae > Fen-549. The sequence goes on along the minus strand of JADGPD010000019.1, from coordinate 715 downwards.
TGCGCCGGCACGGCTTCGACGCCTATGTCGTTCAGGAGCGGCGCGGCTTCCGCTACCGCTGGACCAAGTTCGAGGTGCCCGTGCTCGGCTGGTCGAACAAGCGCTACCGGCGCAAGTCCTCGTCGCTGCCCGCGCGGATCGCGCGCCGCGTCCGCTCTCACTACTGGCCGGGGCCGGTAGACCGCCCCTTCGCTCAGCTGAAGGGGCCGGCGAGCTTCTCGATCTCCGAGGACGACGTCGTGGTCGTGCCGGAGATCTACGGCCCGCGGATCGCCGAGATCGCCCCGGGGACGCCGAAGGTCATCTTCAACCAGGGCGTTTACAACACTTTCAACCTTTACCCGCCCGATCCGCGCGGATTCCCGTTTCCCTACCGCAACCCCGAGGTCGTCGCGACCATAGTCCCTTCGCGGGACAGTGTTCGCTTCATGGAGCACGCCTTTCCCGGTGCCCGCGTCTTCCGCGTTCGTAACAGCATCAACACCGAGCTGTTTCGCTTCGAGGAGGACAAAGCGCTGCAAATCGCCTACATGCCACGCCGTAACTGCGAAGACGCGAGGCGTGTGCTGGCGACTCTCGCGGCCCGGACCGCGCTCGACGGCGTCGAGGTGGTCGCGATCGACGGCTTGCCGGCGGGGGAGGTTGCCGCCGTGCTGCGCAGGTCGGCCGTCTTCCTTACCCTCGGCTACCAAGAGGGCTTCGGGCTGCCTGGGGT